>NZ_RAWD01000238.1:0-15471 GCF_003612065.1 Corallococcus sp. CA047B | reverse complement strand
GGGCTTCACCTGGGGGGACGTGGGGCCCCGGTTCTTCGCCCATTGATCCGACGTGAGGGGGCGCACCGCCACGGACGTGGGGCGGGGCGTGGGACGCTTCTCGCCCGCAAGGTTCGTCTGGAGGAGGGACGCCAGGAGCACGAAGCCCACGATGGCGGCCTGCCCCAGGAGCGCCAGGACGGCCGCCACCAGATAGCGCCACGGCGCGCGCTTCTTGCGCCGCTCCCGCCAGTCTGTCGAGGAACCCTTGCCCACGGCCTGATGATAAACCTCCGGACCGCCTCTTCAGTCCCGAACGTGCGGCCCACAACACCGGAAGTACCGAAGAGATTCGCGTGCCGGGCATTGGATGCGCACGAATTGTCCTCTTCGGCTCAGTAGATGGGCGCGACCTCCGCGCCGTTGAAGTAGTAGCGCAGGATCTCCGGATAGCGCTGACCGGCTTCCGCCCGGCCAATGGCGCCTGTCTGACACATGCCCACGCCGTGGCCCCAGCCTCCGCCCCGGAAAAGCCACCCGGTGAGGCGGCCCTCGGCGTCCCGCTCGGCTTCCACCGTGGCCATGCTGCTGTTGAGCATCCCGAAGAGCCGCCGGATGTTCAGCTCGCCCCGGACCTGCGTCGCGCCCTTCAGGCCGGCCAGCGTGAGCAGCTTCGCCCGGCCGGAGACCCCACGCTCGGACAGACTCAAGGCCTGGATGGGCCCCACGCCCAGCTTCTCCGTGAGCGCGTCCACCTGCGCTTGCGTGAAGCGCTTCTCCCAGCGGAACTTCGTCGGCTGGGCGAAGCTGGACAGGCGGCACGCGGCGGGCACGTCCGGCGCGGCCAGCCACGCCTTGAGGGAGGACGGCCCGGGCACGTCCGGCGCGGCCTCCAGCAGGTCCGGCCGTCCGCGCAGGCTGGGGTCGGGCGGGCCTCCCCAGACGACGTCGTTGTCCTCGGTGTGGCCGCCGCACACGGCGCTGTAGACGGAGTCCACCAGCCGCCCGTCCTTGCTGAAGAGCGCCTCGCCCCGGGTGGCCTCCACCGCGGCGGTGGTGCTGGCCGCCTCTCCGGTGCGGCCCCGGTACACCGCGCAGTGCTGCTCCGAGCACAGCAGGTACGGATCCGCCAGGTGCTTGATGCCCACCTTCGCCAGCACCTCGCCCCGCGCGGTGACGGCCTGGGCCTTGAGCGCCTCCGGGTGCGCGCGCGCGAAGATTTCGGACGGCACCAGACCCTTGAGCAGGTCCTCCAGCGGCACCACGTTCACCACCGCGAGCTTGCCGCTCCGGTCCGCCGCGAACTGGAGCGCGCCCCGGAAGCTGCGGTCCTCGAAGGCGTGGAAGTCGTAGCCCACGCCGTACTCCACCTGCCGCACGTCGAAGCCGCTGCCATCCGGCGTCTCCGCGTCCAGCCGGTCCTGGGCAAGCCCCACCACCGCGTCGTTCTCGTCCTTCACCTCGAGGATGGCGCTGGACGGCTTGCGGACCTCCTCGAAGAGGGTGGTGCGCAGGCCGTAGCGGCGCAATAGCTCCGCCTGCTTCTCCGCTGCGGCGTGGGGCGTGAGGGCCTCTTCGCCCAGCAGCAGGTAGCGCCGGTTGTCGATGACCTTTCCCGCGATGCCGTACACGGAGCCCAGCGTGTAGGTGCGCACCGCGAGCCCCCGCGCGCGCCACGTCTCCTGCGCCTCCGACAGGCCGGCCTTGTCCGCGAACCGGAACTCGCCCAGTTGCAACCGCGCGCTCCACTGCGCGGGCTCACCCTGCGTCACCCGCACCGTCCACCGCGAGCCCGCGGGCGCATCCAGCATCTTGTCGTCCGGCCCGCCGAAGCGCAGGCGCATCCGGCCGCGCGGCGAGAACGTCACCGTGTCGCGCCCCTCCATCAGCTTGATGGGCAGCCGGGGCTCGCCGTTGCGGAAGTCCAGGCGCTTCAGGTCCTGCGGCCCGGGCAGACCGGAGGTGAGCGGATCCGGGAGCGCGCTCCCGGCCGTGGGCGCCACGCCCGCGTCGGGGGTGTTCGGGGAGGCGGCGGGCTTCGTGCTCGAGGAGACCTCCGGCTCGCCCAGTCCGCGCGTCGCGGGAGCAGGGGCGGGCGCCGGAGTGGCACAGGAGGCGAGCAGCAGGGCGGTCAGGAGGAGGACGGCTTTGGACACGGCGGGCGGCACCGTAGCCGCCGCGCGGTCAGGCGTCACGGTCCTCCCTTCCAGTGCGGCGCGTCTCGCCCTGGATGACCGGCAGTGAATAGAACGGCCGACGCCATGCGTTGGCCCTGTTCATGCGAATTCACGGAGGCAACGGCTTGACGAAGCGAAACACCCTGGTGACCTCCCTGGCTGCCTGCACCCTGGCCCTGAGTCTGAGCGCTTGCGGTGGCGGTGGCGGCTCGGGCGGGTCATCGGACTCGGGGGGCTCCTCCCAGACTCCCGCGTCCAACGCCAACGCTCCCACCATCGAGAAGTCCACCACCGCCCCGGGCAAGGCGCCCCCCATCGGCGTGCAGCCGGTGCCCAACACGCCCGCCGCGGAGATGCCGGCGCACGCGGACCACACCCCCATCGCGGAGCCCGGCCCCCAGCCCGCGGTCAGTGCCAAGGCGATGTCGGCCGTCGCGGCGACGACGCCCGCCCATGAGTGGGTGGTGTCGCCCGGCGGCAACGACGGCGCCGAGGGCACGGCCGCAGCGCCGCTGCGCACCATCGCCATGGCGGTGGGCAAGGCCGCTCCCGGCGACCGCGTCCGCGTGCTGGCCGGCACCTACGCGGAGCGCGTCGTCCTGGGCGAGAACGTCCAGGGGGGCACCGCGGAAGCGAAGATCACCCTCCAGGGCGAGGGCCGCCCGAAGCTCACGCCGGGCAGCGGCTCGGGCGCGCTCATGCAGGTGCGCCGGCCGAACTGGGTCATCGACGGCTTCGACATCGACGTGCAGTCGCAGCCCATCTTCGGCGTCTCCTTCGAGGGCGACGTGCAGGGCACGGTGCTCGCCAATTCGGAGCTGCACCACGGGACGGGTGGGGCGGGCATCACGACGTTCAACAACGCCCGCGGTCCCACCATCGAGAACAACAACATCCACGACTTCGTGCGCACCACCGGCAACCAGGACTCGCACGGCATCGTCGTGCAGGCGGCGTCCTACGACGTGACGGTGCGCAACAACGACATCCACGACAACTCCGGTGACTCCGTGCAGTGCCTGGGGCCCGAGGGCGTCAGCTCGCTGCCGCCCGCCACGGGCCTCCTGGTGGAGAACAACCACCTGTTCGGCAACCGCGAGAACGCCGTGGACATCAAGACGTGCCACGACGTCACCATCCGCAACAACCGGATGCACCACTTCGTGCAGTCGGCCACGGCCAAGGGCGAAGCGCTGGTCGTGCACTACTCCGCCAAGAACGTGCTGGTGGAGGACAACGAGCTGTACGACGCCTCCAAGGGCATCGCCGTGGGCGGCAACCACGAGGGCCCGGTGCCCTCGTCCGTCGTCGTGCGCCGCAACCGCCTGCACGACATCACCGACGCGGGCGGCGGCGAGGGCACCGCCATCCGCCTGGAGAACTCCCAGGGGACGGTGGTGGCGAACAACACCATCACCCGCGCGAAGTCCGCCATCATCCTGGGGCATGGCACCGGCGGCCCCACCGAGTCGCTCCGCGTGGAGAACAACCTCGTGGATTCGCCCATCGCCGTGGACGTGGGCGGCCAGGCCCCCGGCCTCCAGATGGGCTCCAACCTCTACCCGGCGGGGGCCCAGTTCAAGCACAACGGGCAGCTCGTGGCCCTGGACGCCTTCAAGGCGGCCACCGGGGATGCCTCCTCCACCGGCGGGGACGTCACGGTGTCGGAGGTGTTCGCTCCCTCGCCGTCCGCCCAGGATAAGGGTCTGGACGTGGGCCAGCCCTTCTGCGGCGCGGCCCCGGACATCGGCGCGGTGGAACTGGGCTGCTAGGCCTGACTCCCAGCGGGGAAAAACAGAAGGCCCGATGCGGAAGCAGCTTCCGCATCGGGCCTTTTGCTGTGAGGCGCCACCCGGATTCGAACCGGGGAATGAAGGTTTTGCAGACCTTTGCCTTACCACTTGGCTATGGCGCCGGAAGTGATTGGGGCCGGGTTTATACGCAGCCCCGTACGATGCGGTCAAGGAAGCAACACCACCCAGCCCCGCTTCTCGTCCCGCTACCATGCGGCGCGGGGCGTCAGGCCCCCGGGCTCGCGGCTCGGAAGACCAAGGAGACGGCACACGATGCTGCATGGCCAGGGAGTGTTCCAGGAGGAGCATGAAGCCTTCCGCCGTACGGTCCGGGCGGTGGTGGACAAGGAGCTGCGCCCGTTCGCGAACGCATGGGAGGACCGGGAGGAGTTTCCCCGGGAGCTCTTCCGCCGCTTCGGCGAGCTGGGCTTCCTGGGGCTCAAGTACCCGGAGGCCCTGGGGGGCACGGCCGCGGGCGAACTCTATGAGGCGGTGCTCCTGGAGGAACTGGGCCGGTGTGGCTCCGGAGGCGTGGCCGCCGGGCTGGGGGCGCAGTTCACCATCGCCACCGGGCCCCTGCACCTGTTCGGCACGGAGGCCCAGAAGCAGCGCTGGCTGGCCCCGGCCATCCAGGGGGAGAAGATTGGCGCCCTGGGCATCACCGAACCGGACGCCGGCTCGGACGTCGCGGGCCTGCGCACCACGGCCCGCCGCGACGGCGACCACTACGTCGTCAACGGCTCCAAGACGTACATCACCAACGGGGTGCGCGCGGACTTCGTGGTGCTGGCGGTGAAGACCGACCCCGAGCGGGGCCACAAGGGCCTGTCCATGCTCGTCGTGGAGCGGGGCACGCCGGGCTTCGGCGTGGGGCGCAAGCTCCAGAAGCTGGGCTGGCGCGCGTCCGACACGGCGGAGCTCTTCTTCGAGGACTGCCGCGTGCCGGCGGAGAACCTGCTGGGGGTGGAGGGGCAGGGCTTCTCGCAGATCATGGGCAACTTCCAGTGGGAGCGCCTGTCGCTCGCCCTGGGGGCGGTGGGCGCCATGGACGACATGCTGGAGACGGTGCTCGCGCACGTGAAGGAGCGCCGCGCCTTCGGCCAGACGCTGGGGCAGTTCCAGGTCATCCGCCACAAGCTGGCGGACCTGTACACCGCCCGCGAAAGCGCGCGTCAGCTCACCTACCACGCGCTGCGCCTGCACGTGGCGGGTGAGTACGCCGTCGCGCAGACCTCCATGGCCAAGAAGGTGGCCACGGAGACGTGCTGCCGCGTGGCCGACGAGTGCCTCCAGCTCCACGGAGGCGCCGGCTACATGATGGAGTACGACATCCAGCGCCACTGGCGCGACGCGCGGCTCGGCCCCATCGGCGGCGGCACCAGCGAGGTGATGAACGAGATCATCGCCAAGCAACTCGGGCTCTGAAACGCTGAAGTCGGGGCCCCCTGGCAGCAGGCGGGCAGGCGAGCGGGAAGAGGGAAAACGCCTGCTGGGTTCATGTTGGAAGGAACATGTCGCCTCGGGGAGGCCCCGGTGGAGCCCACCATCATTTGCGATGAGTTGTTCATGCGTCTGGGGGACGAGGATGTGCTCGTCCTGGATTGTCGGGACGCGATGGACTGGGAGCGGTTCGAGATCCACATCCCCGGCGCGCTGCGCATGACGGCCTCGGAGATCGCCCGCGACCTGGCGATGCTTCCGGACGACGAGCTCATCGTCCTGTGTGGCACCACCCAGGACTGCGCCGACATCCGCCGCATCTGCCGCGTGCTGAGACTCCGGGGGCGCAACGCGGTGTGCCTCTCCGGGGGGCTCCACGCCTGGGTGACGGGCGGCTACCCCACCGAACGCCACGTCCGCGCGCAGTCCCACGCCCACCGCTGAGCGGTGGATGCGACGCGTCGTGAAACGGTGTAAGGAGCGGCCTGCCGCCCCCACCGGAGACCCTCCACGATGGCCAAGCTTCGCGCCGTACTCATTGGCGCCACCGGACTCGCGGGCCAGCAGTTCATCGCTGCCCTGAAGGACCACCCGTTCATCGAACTGACCGGGCTCGCCGCCTCGCCCCGTTCCGCCGGCAAAACCTATGGAGACGCCCTGCGCGCCTCCAACGGGATGCAGGCCTGGTTCGTCCCGGAGCCGCTGCCGGAGTCCATCGCCCGGATGACCGTCATCAGCGGGGACGCGGTGCAGGCGAAGGACTACGACATCGCCTTCTCCGCCGTGGAGGCGGACGTGGCGCGGGAGCTGGAGCCCCGGCTCGCCCGCGACATCCCGGTGTTCTCCGCCGCGAGCGCCTTCCGCTACGACGAGGACGTGCCGCTGCTCATCCCGCCCGTCAACGCGGCCCACGCGCCGCTCATCCAGGCGCAGCGCAAGCAGCGCGGCTGGAAGGGCTTCATCGTCCCCATCCCCAACTGCACCACCACCGGCCTCGCCGTGACGCTGGCCCCCCTGGCCGAGCGCTTCGGGGTGAAGGCGGTGCTGATGACCAGCCTCCAGGCCATGTCCGGCGCCGGCCGTTCTCCCGGCGTCATCGGTCTGGACATCCTCGACAACGTGGTGCCCTACATCCCCAAGGAGGAGCACAAGGTCGAGGTGGAGACGAAGAAGATCCTCGGGTCGCTGGACGCCGCGGGCGCGGCGCTCACCCCGCACGACGTGCGCGTCTCCTGCACCTGCACCCGCGTCGCCGTCCTGGAGGGCCACACCGAGTCCGTCTTCGTGTCGCTCGGCAAGAACGCCACCGTGGCGGAGGTCGCCCAGGCGATGCGCGAGTGGAAGGGCGCCGAGGTGGCGAGCAACCTTCCGTCCGCTCCGCCCCGGTGGATCGAAGTGCTGGACGACCCGTTCCGTCCCCAGCCCCGCATGGACCGGGACACCCACGGCGGCATGGCCACCACGGTGGGCCGCATCCGCGAGGACGGTGTCCTGGAGAACGGCTTCAAGTACGTGCTCGTCTCCCACAACACGAAGTTTGGAGCCGCCAAGGGCGCCATCCTCGTGGCGGAGTTGCTGCGAGCGCAGGGCTTGCTGGGCTGACAGGGGAAGGTCGCCGGGGAGGGCCCTAAATTCAGGATGCCACCCCGGCCGCAACCATCTACTGTGCGCGGCCACGGACGCGCGGAATACCGCACAGAGGAGATTTAAATGGCTTACGTCGTCGCCGAGCCTTGCATCAAGTGCAAGTACACCGATTGTGTCGAGGTGTGCCCGGTCAACTGCTTCTACGAGGGAGAGAACTTCCTCGTGATCCACCCGGATGAGTGCATCGACTGCGGTGCCTGCGAGCCCGTCTGCCCGACGAAGGCGATCTTCCCCGAGAGCGAGCTGCCCGCTCAGTGGAAGGAGTACCAGGCGCTCAACACGGACCTCTCCACCAAGTGGCCCAACATCGCGGAGAAGAAGGCGCCCCTGCCCGAGGCCGAGGATTTCAAGGAGAAGACGGGCAAGCGTCCTCAGTTGAGCCTGGCGGGTGGTACGAAGAAGTAGGGCGCCGCGCCGCTCGCGTGCGCCCGTGTGGGTGAAGGCCCTTGCGCCCGCTGGCGTGAGGGCCTTCGTCATTCGTGGCTTCCCGGCGGCGATGCGCATTCCGCTCAATCCGCCCGCAGGACGCTGAGTCGCAGCCCGCGGGCCTCCAGTGCGTCGCGCAGCCGTGTCACGTCCTCCGTGGGCACGGGCCCGTGGCGCCCCTGGATGCGCAGCGCCACCTCGCGCGGGCCGGTGCGCTCGACCTCCACGGTGGCCTCCAGCGAACCGCGCAGGCTCAGGCCCAGCGCCGGCCGCTGTGACTTCACGAAGACTTCGATCTTCTCGATGAGGGCCAGCGTGGACTCGACCTGCGCGATGGGCGTGTCGGACGGACCGGCGCCTCCCGCGGACCCGGACGCCACGCTGCGGCTTTCGCTCGAAGGGGACCGCGAAGCGCTCCCGGTGCCGCTGTCCTCACGTGTCGGCGCGGGCGCTGGAGTGGAGGAGGGGACAGGCCGGGGTTCGGCGCGAAACGCGCGGTCCAGCTCGCGGGCGATCAGCTCCGAGGCCCGGTGGTGGGCCTGCTCCCGGCCCTCGGCGTGGGCCTCCTGACGCACGGTGCCCAGCCGCTGCGTCTCCACGTGCATGCCCTGTCGGACCTGGCGGAGCGTCTCGGGGCTTCCGAGCGCGCGGTGCGCGGTGGCAAGGACGGACGCCGAGGCCCGCACTCCCTGCAGGGCGGAAGGGGCCCGCGCCGTCAGGCCCGTGGCGCCAGGAGGCACGGTGGGGCGGGAGCCCAAGGACTTCGTGGGCCCCTCCACCGGGACCCTTCCGGGGCGGGGTTCGGAGCCAGGACGTCCTCGCGGACCTGCGCGTCCGGGCGTCTGCTGGAGGACCTGCTGGAACGCTTCCTTTTCCGGAGCGACCTTCTCGTGTCCGGAAGGGGCGTCCTGACCTTCGACCTTCATGGCGTGCCTCGCGCGTACGGGATGCGCGGGCATCAGCAGCGGCCGTGCCACCGTGGCGGTTGGGCACTCCAGGAGGGGCGGGACGTCAGGGCGGCGTCCCGGAGGGTTCCGCCTCCGGGATGGGCGTGCGGGGCGCGGGACGGCGTCTCAGCGCTTGCCGCCGAAGCCGCCCGGCTGGACGGGCGCGGTGCCCGTCAGGTCGTTGAACGCGAGCGGACAGGCCGCCACGGCGGCGGGATCCGCCAGCGCGGCGTTCTGGGTCCAGTCCCGGTCCTGGAACAGGAGCGCGTCGCGCACCTCCAGCTCCTTGAGCGCCTTGCGGTACTCCCAGAAGCGTCCGCGCAGCAGCACCCGGGTGCCCTTGGGCAGCGTCGCCAGGTCCATGTACTGCGCATCCTTCAGGCGCGCCGTGATGGTCACCGCGGGGCGCGACTTCGGCTTGCCGTAGTTCAGCCCGCTGAGCAGTCCGTCCTGGGTAGGATCCGGGAGGTAGTAGACGAGCCGGGCCACGAGCGCGGGGGGCTCCGGCGGCGGGGCGTTGCGGCCCTTCTTCTTCTTGGGCTTCTCCAGCTTCGCGTCGACGAACTCCAGCCCCCCGAAGCCCACTTCCTTGTCGAGGTAGTCGTCGCGGAACTTCGCATCCGCCACGCTGGCGGCGGTGGTGTTGGCCTTGAGGACCTCCACGTCGTAGCGCTCGAGCATGGCGGGCAGCGTGAAGAAGAAGCTGTCCACGGGATTCACGCCGTCCGCGACGAAGCGCAGCTTGCCCACGTCGAGCGGCGGGTAGTACGGCGCGAGCGCCACCGCGGTCTGCAGCCACTCGGCCGGCAGCTTCTTGTCGATGAGCACCCGGCGCATCATCGACACCAGGAACATGCTGGCCGGGAAGCGCGGGGTGGACAGCTGCGTGTTCACGGTCTGCAGCAGCGCCGGATCCACGAAGAAGTTCTCATCGCGCTTGTGCAGGAAGGGCGCGGATTCACCCACGACGGTGAGCAGCGCGCCCACCAGCTGGGCGCAGCCCGGGTCGGACGTGCCGCTGGTGAGGGCCTGGTACACGCGGGAGCGGAGGAACCGCTTGTCCATGTCCGCTTCGCGGAACACGGGCGGCTCACCCGTTCCGAAGAAGAACTCCTTCTGGGCGAGAGCGGGAGACGACAGCAGGCTCAGGGACAGGGCGAGGAGGGCTCGAGAACGCATCGCTCGGGACCCTAACATGCCCGCCCCGGAGCGATCCTCCCCCGAGCGTGTCCGCACCCGCTCCGCGTGAAATCCCAGAGGGGCCGTCCGACGCGTCAGGTATTGCAACCGGAGGACCCGATGCGGCGGGGCTTCCATGACTTTCATCGCCTGCGACCCGGGGGCAGGGGGCGGAGCGACCGCGTGGGAGGCGTGCCGGGGCGGAGTCGGCCTGCTCGCGGGCGGCGACTTCTCAGGGGGCCGCGTCTTTTTCCGCCTGTTGGCGGCCCGGCCTTTTGTGTACCTTGCCCGGCGATATGCCGACGCCTCCCGAGACCACCCCGGCACCCGTCACCATCGCCCAGATCAAGAGCGAGGCGGAGCTCTTTCAAGCCCTGGCCATCCGTGAGGTGGTGTTCATCGAGGAACAGCACGTTCCCGAAGGCATCGAGCGCGACGCCGAGGACGCGCAGGCGTACCACGTGCTCGCCTACCAGGGTGGTCACGCCATCGGCACCGGCCGGCTGGTGAAGCTGCCGGAGCCTCCCGCGGGACAGACGGGGACGTGGGGGCAGATTGGCCGCATGGCGGTGCTCCAGGCGCACCGCAAGTCGCGCGTGGGCTCGCTGCTGCTGACGACGCTGGAGGAGGAGGCGCGCCGCCGCAACGTGACCGGCATCATGCTGCACGCCCAGCTCTACGCGCTCGACTTCTACAAGAAGCACGGCTACCAGCCGGTGGGCGCCGTCTTCGACGAAGCCGGCATCGACCATCTGGAGATGCACAAGCGGCTGTAGTCGCCGCGCGGTGTGCTTCAGCGCCTCGGAGGACGGGGCGCGGGCGGTTCGGCGTGGCGCGGATCCTCCGGCCACGAGTGCCGGGGATACTTGCGGCACAGCTCCTTGCGGATCGCCGGGTAGTGACGCTCCCAGAAGCCCGCCAGGTCGGTGGTCACCTGCACGGCGCGCATGTTGGGGGCCAGCAGGTGCAGCACCAGCGGCACGCGGCCCGCGCCCACGCTGGGCCCCTGGGCCAATCCGAAGAAGTCCTGCAGCCGTGACTCCACCCAGGGCGGCTTGCCCGGCTCGTAGTGCACCTTCACGCCGCGCCCACCGGGAAGGGTGACGCGCTCCGGGGCATGGTTCGCCAGCAGGCGTTGCTGCTCCTGCGTGAGGCGCGTGTAGAGCGCGTCCAGCAGCGACACGCCCTCCAGGTCGGAGAAGCTGCGCGCGCCGACGCACAGAGAGGCCAGCGCATCGCGCAGGAAGTTGGCGTCCACGGCGGGAAAGCCCGCTTCGGGGAAGGCCTTGGCCAGCAGCGCCACGCGGGTGCGCCACTGCTCCAGCGCCTCGGGCTCCGCGAAGCGCTCCGGGCCCGCGGCGAGCGCGGCTTCGGCCAGCACGCGCGCGGCCTCCTCGGAGGGAGGGGCGGGGGTGCGCGTCTCCTCCAGCATGAGGTTGCCGTACGCCAGCCGGGTGAGGCGCTCCACGCGGCGCGAGTCCGGGTTCCACTGGAGGGTGTCCACCTCCTCCAGGGCGTCGGGGTAGAGGTCCAACAGCCACTCGGCCTCCACCGCGCTCGCGAGCCGCACGACGGCGCCGCGACCGGGGCGCTCCTCGGCGTCCACGGCGACCATCAGCTCCGCGTCCTGGACGACGCTGAACTCGGACAGGCTGGTGGTGCCGCCGCCGAACATGAGCAGCTCGGGGGAACGGGGCCGCCGTCTGCGGGCGACGCGGTCCGGGTAGCCGGCGAGCACGCTGAGCATCAAGGCCTGCTCCACGTCCTCGGGACGGCCGGGCCGCGAGCCCTGCTCCCGCACGTTGCGCCGAAGCTGCTTCTGCACGCGCTCCACGGACTGCACCGCGCCCGCGTCCAGGGAGAGCGACTGCATGCGGCCGGAGGAGAAGCCGGAGCGTCCGGCTTCGCGGAAGCGCTCCAGCAGCTCCAGGAGGTCGGAGGGACCGCTGACGATGGCTGCCGCGCGTCCTCCGCCGCCCAGGTTGGCGCGGGCCTCGCGGCGGATGTCCCGTTCACCCATGAGCGCGGCGAGCAGCGCGGCATCGGCGCCAACGCCCCGGCGTTCACCCTCGACGATGACGCGTGCCTGCCGGGGGTGGACGGGGAAGCGCAGCAGCCGCTGGCCCACGTCCGTCACCTTGCCGCCCGAGTCCACGGCGCCCAGGCGGCGCAGCAGGGTCTCCGCAGCCTCCATCGCGGGCGCGGGGGGCGCTTCGAAGAACGGGAAGGTGGTCAGGTCCTTCACGCCCGAGGCGCGCAGCGAGAGCACGGTCTCGGCCAGGTCGGTGCGGCGGATCTCCGGGGCTTCCTGGTCGGGCCGTCCGTCGAAGTCGTGCTGGGTGTAGAGGCGCACGCAGTGGCCCGCGCGGGTGCGGCCCGCGCGGCCGGCGCGCTGGGTGGCGGAGGCCCGGCTCACCTTGCCCAGCTTGAGCTGCGGAAGCCCGGACCAGGGCGAATGGGACGCCACGCGCGCCAGACCGCTGTCGATGACGACCGCGACGCCGTCGATGGTGACGGAGGTCTCCGCGACGTTGGTGGACAGGATGATCTTCCGGCGGGAGCTGCGGCGCACGGCGCGATCCTGCTCGGCGGGGGACAGGTCGCCATGCAGCGGGAGCACGTCGGCGTCGTGGCGTTCAGCGAACTCCGCGCAGGTGTCGCGCGCGCGGCGGATCTCCCCCGCGCCGGGAAGGAACACGAGCACGTCGCCGTCGACGCCCTGGGTGAACAGGCGCTTGAGCGCGGAGAGCACCTGTTGATCCAGGTGCCGCTCATCCGGGGCGGAGAGGTATTCGACGCTCACGTCGAAGCGGCGTCCCTCGGAGCGCAATGACGGTGCGCCGCCCAGGTACGCGCGGACGGGCTCGGCCTCCAGGGTGGCGGACATCACGACGAGCTTGAGGTCCGGCCGGGTCGTCTCCTGGAGCCTGCGCAGGAGCGCGAGCGAGATGTCCGCGGACAGGTGCCGCTCGTGGAACTCGTCGAGCACGACGATGCCCACGTCGCGCAGGGTGGCGTCGGTGAGCAGCCGTCGTCCGAGTACGCCCTCCGTGACGAAGGACATGCGGGTCTTCGGGCCGCGCACGTCCTCGAAGCGGACCTGGTAGCCGACCGTCTCCCCCACGCGCTCGCCAATCTCCTCGGACACGCGCTGCGCGGCGAGCCGGGTGGGCAGCCGTCGGGGTTGGAGGACGACGATCTCCTTGCCCTGACCCAGGCCCGCCTCCAGGAGCGCCCGGGGGACGCGCGTCGTCTTGCCCGCGCCGGGAGGTGCCTCCAGCACGAGCGACCGCGCGCTCCGGAGCGTGGAGACGATGTCGGGCAGGAGGGGATCGATAGGGAGGGCGACGTCCGCCATGTCCGGGTTCCTCTTCACGGCGGGGGATTCACCGCGCGTCGGGTTTCAGGGCGTCCCTGTCTCGGACGGGTCGGTCTTCTTGCGGCGGCGGGGGCGGACGGCCTCCGGTGCTCCGGAAGCATCCTGCTCCGGAACCGGAGGACTCTCCGGCTGAGCGGCCACGGCCCCGGTGTTCTTCGGAGGCCGGCCTCGACGCGCGGGGGGCCGAGCCGCGACGGGCTCCGCATCCGGAAGTTCCTCCGCGTCGGGAGCCGGGGCAGTGACTTCCAGGGTCGCGCTTGAGGAGGTCTCCTCTCCGCCACCCAGGGCCGGTGCCTCCTCATCGGAGTGTTCCACGGGGGCCGCGGGCTGAGCATTCCGCCGACCCTTGCGCGTCGCTGGCGGAGTGGAGGGCGCCTCGGCCTCCTCGGGCGTGAAGTCTCCCTGCGCTTCGGCCGCATCCGCGCCATCCGCGGCCGCGTCGTCATCCCCGGACGCCGTGTCCTCCGGACCCTCGAGCGCGTCGTCCTGCGCGGAGTCCACATCGTCCCCGTACGGATCAAACCCGTCCTCGGCGGAGAGGGCGAGCGCACGACCCGCGCGCTTCCGGGGCTTGAGGGTGAGGCCCGCGGCCTCGAAGACCCCCGGCACGGGAACGAGCGCGGCCTCGGCGAGCAGCCGTCCCTGCCGCAACGCCACATCCAGTCGCCGCCCCAGCGCCACCAGGGACTCGCGCAGCGCGGCCTCTTCCTCCGGAGGCAGTGGGGTAGGGGACAGGCTCGCGTTCCACGCGGCGAACGTCGAAGCCACCAGCTCCACGACGGGGCGCACCATCGCGAAGTCGTCGCGGGAGAAGATGCGGGTGACGTAGGAACTCTTGAACCGGCGCTCGTAGGAGGACGCGTACTCGTTCACGAGTTCAACGGGGGCCCGCCGGAGCTGGGGGAACTTGAGGTGCGGGAAGAGGGCCTCGATGACCGGGGCCCGGCTGCTGGCGGTGAAGGTGATGCCCGCGTGCAGCTTCTCCAGCGCATCCACCCACCGGCCCTGCTGATCGAACGAGAACTCCTCGCGCGCCTCGTCCAGTTCGGGCAGGTCCTTCACCTGCTCCAGCAAACCGGGCGCCGGCTCCCGGGCCTCGCGCAGCCGTTCCAGCGCGGAGGCGAGCCACTGCTTCTCGGCCTCCAGCCCCGGCCTGCCGACGACCATCTCCTCCGCCGTGGCGAGTCGGGCCTCGAAGGCCTCGGCGAAGCGGATCAGCTCATAGGATTCGAGCGTGGACGACATGCGTGGACTCCTCGGAGGGGCGGCGGAGATAGCACACCTTCACCGTCCGACGAGCAGGGCCTCCAGGGCTTCAGGGGCGGAGAAATCCGCGAAGGCCCATTCGGCGCCGGCGTCGCGCAGCGCCTGGGGCGTGAAGTTGCCCGTACCGACGCCAATCGTCTCCGCGCCAATGCCCTTGGCGGCCGCGACGTCCTTGGGCGTATCGCCGATGATCACCACCCGGCACGCCTCCAGGGGCTGGCCCAGCTGCGCGGCCCCGGCCTGGGCGCCGTGCCGGATGAGGGCCACGCGGTCCTCGAAGTCGCACCCGAAGCCGCCGAAGGCGAACTGATCATGGATGCGCACGCGCTCCAGCTTCACCCGGGCGCCCGCGCGCACGTTGCCGGTGCCCAGCCCCACGGCGAAGCCCGACCGGGAGCGCGCCTCCAGCACGGCCTCGCGCATGCCGGGGTGCACGCGGTACTCGCGCTCATCGACCTTGGGGACCTCCTCGGCCAGGTGGGCGACATACGCGTCGACGACCGCGCTGATGGTCTCCTCGGAGACCGGCACGCCGATGATGCCCAGTGCCTTGCGGACGATGGCCCGGTCCGTCATGCCGGACATGCTGAAACCATCGCACGCGTCGCGGCGCTGATGGAGGCGTTCGAAGGCCAGGGCCATCGAGCGACGTCCCGCGCCGCCAGTGGTGACGAGGGTGCCATCGATGTCGAAGAGAAGGACGGTGGGGCGCATGGCCCCTCATCTAACGGAAGGCCCCGCCCGACGCGAGCCCCGAACAATCCGCCCGGGTGGGCACTTCAGGGCTCGGCCAGCGTGAGGCCCTGCTGGAGGGCCTCGCGCACCTGGGGAACGTCCTCCCGGGGGAGGCGCTCCTCCAGCGCCTCCCGCACCTGTTGGCCTCCCAGACGACCGAGCGCCTGGGCCACCGCCTCGCGGATCCGCACATCCCGGTCCTCCAGCCGGGCCCGCAGCGCCGTCACGGCCTCGAACCCCAGGCATTGACCGAGCGCCGCCGCGGCCCGGGTGCGGACGTCCGCGGGACGGCGGGGATCCTCCATCATCGCCTGGAGTGTCGGCCCTGCCTGGGGCGCTTCCACCAGTGACAGCGCCGTCACGGCCCGCATCCGTTGCGCGTCGGGGACGTTCGGATCCTCCGTGAGCGCCGCGAGCACGGGAACCACGTCCGGTCCCAGGCTGCGCCAGGCCGTCCCCGCCAGGGAGGGCTGCGCGAGCAACCTCAGGGCCTCGTCGCGCAG
>NZ_RAWD01000237.1:0-15551 GCF_003612065.1 Corallococcus sp. CA047B | reverse complement strand
GACGTGGGGGAAGGGGCGGGCAAAAGAGGCCGTTGACTCAGGAAAGCGGGTCGGATAGATCCGCCTCCGCTTCGCCGGGCCCGAAGGGCAGTTCCTGGCGCAGCACTGGATATCGGGGAGTGGCTCAGCCTGGTAGAGCACTTGGTTCGGGACCAAGGGGTCGCAGGTTCAAATCCTGTCTCCCCGACCATCAGTGAAGCGGGCTGGAGATCTCAAGGTCTCCAGCCCGTTTTCATTTGGGGCTTCCTGCTTTGGTGCCTTCAGCATCGGGATGGCCGCCGACTTGGCCGCCGGACTTAGGTGCATGTACCGCTGGGTGGTGAAGAGGTTCTGGTGCCCGGCCAGCTCTTGGATGGCCTTCGCCGGGGCTCCCACCATCGCGAGCCGGGAGCAGAAGGTGTGGCGGAGGATGTGGATGCCCCCGTCACCTTCAGCCCCGCCAGCCGCTGGATGCGGCTCATCCACTTGTTCAGCAGCACCTGGGTGACCTTTGCGTGGCCGTCAGCCCGCCAGAGGATGCGATCGCCTCGAAGGTGCCGCTGCTTGCGGAGGGCGTCCGCCAGCCGGGCGGTCATGTTCACCTGCCGGGCCCGTCCGCCCTTGGGCAGGGTGACGTGCCCGTCCCACTCCGAGCGGCGAACGTGGATGACGCCCGGGTGAGGTCCACGTCCGTCTGCTCCAGGGCGATGATTTCCCCGCAGCGCAGCCCCGCCTCGCCGCCGAGCAGGATGAAGACGAGGTGCTGGTGGTCCACCCTCGCCGCCGCGTCCACCAGCCGCTCGAACTCGTACGGCTCGTAGAACTCCATGGTGGCGGGCGCCACCTTCAACAGCTCGATGGTGGCCGGCATCTGCTCGATGACGCCCCACTTGAGCGCGGTCTTGAAGACCATGTTGAGCACCACCAGCACGTTGTTCACCGTCTTCGGGCTGCGGTCCACCAGCTCCGCCTTGAGCTTCGCCACCTTGGCGTTGGGGATGGTGTCCAGCCGCAGCTCGCCGAACCGGGGCAGCAGGTAGAAGGATGGAGACAGGCACCTGCAGCTCCTGCTCCCGGCTGTCCAGCGAGTGCGTGGCCAGTGCATCCGCGATGAAGTGCGCCCCCTCGATGGCACACCTCACCTCGGCCAGCTCAGCGGACAGGCTGATGGCCTTGGTCATTGTGCAGTTTCCCCTGGGGTGAATGACGTGGCCGCATCTCGACAATGCGGCCTTCTCCAAAGGCAAGAGGAGTCCCGCTTCATCCGCAGCGCGACTCCTCCCCGGGCACTACTACCCGTGCCTCACCCGCTCCCGAAGATGCTCGGCCAGGGCGAAGAGGACGGCTGACGTCATCCTCCGGGTGAGTGTCGAGGCCAGCAGTTTCCTCACGGCGTTCAGCATGGCGTTCACCCCCTTCCCGCCGGACTGAACTCGCCTTGCCCGTACACCGACAGCTACGGGGACGAAGCCTTCTCCTCGGTCCTTATTCCGCCAAGGCGCGGAGATTTTCCTGACAGCGCGGCCACACGTCAGGACGTCAGTAAGCCGGTCAGTGCAGGCCCACTGCCCAGCGAGTCGATTTCAACGAGGGCCCGTAGCCCTCCGGTGATATTCCTTTTTTGATAATGAGCTCATAAAGGATGGCCGGGAGGGCAGTGCCATGGATGAACCAATTGGGCATCCCTATCAAAGGCGGGTGGTCCCACACGAACTTCCAGCGCAGAGCCTCCTCTTCAGGCGGAGGCGCATGAGGCGCACGTCCCATAAGCTTATTGAACTCCTCGTCTGTGGTGGCAACAGGGACGTAGAGTTCGCTTCCGTTGTCGAACATGAGGTCCAGCCTGAAGCTGGATCTGTGGAAGCGGCACTCAAGAATCCCCTGCAGTACCACTGCCAGCTCAGCAGTGCTGATGAGGCCCCAATCAGAACTTTGGGTGATGTACTCATCCAGTAGGAATTCGATACATTGCTGCAGCCTCATGGCAATCCGGTGCTGGAACTCGAAGGACTCGATGGCACCGGCCCTCCGGGCCCGCTCCTCGGGCGAGAGGTTGCTGCGCGTATTGAGTTCCTCAACATACGCTTGAGCCTCGTTCATTCGAGGGAGGTTCAAGGTGAATACGGGTTGGGCCCCGGCTTTGAGCCGGAGCAGCGCATCCGACATGAAGGCCGTGATTTCCCCGAGGTCGGGGCTGGGCAGGCTCTTGTCCAACCAAGCTTTCCAGAAGATGTCGAGTTGCGGGGGCTGGATGTTCGCAAGTAGGTTGGAAGCGGGTTTCTTTGTAGCCGGAGGCGCAATTGCTGCTGGCGGCGGTGGGCTCGCTTCTTTCCAGAGTCGCTGAAGCTCCGCGTGATCCTGCAGGATCACGGGACGGAAGGAAGTGCGCGAAAGCTCCTCTCCCGCGCGAATTTCTTTCCACTCGAATTTCTCCACTTCGCTCCATGCATTCTGGGTCATGAGTGCGCGCCAGGGATGGAGTTCCTCGCATTGTGCTGGTGAACGCGCATGCAGCCACTCCAGGATTCGTGGATCCTGAAGGGATGCTCCGACAAAGAGCAGGGGGAACTGAGCGCAGAGAACGTCGAGCTGATCGAGGAGAATAGCGTAGCGCTCGTTGAACTCCTTGTAGGACCTCCCGGACATGACGATGTTCCGCCAATCCTCAAAAGAGCCATGCAGCTTGAGTAGGCGGACCCCCTGCGTGTGGGGCAGCTTGGAGTTTTGTTCGAGGGTCTGCTTGAGCACGGGCGTGCCGGTGCTTCGAAGCGCTGTCTCCAGTAAGTCATCGTAGTTCGTGGTGATGATGGTTTGGATACGCTCCTGCTGGGCCAAGCGTGCGACTGCGTAGTGGAAGTCCGTGGGCGGGCGAGGCGTCGCGAACTGCTCCTGCAGGAGTGCCGAGAGGGAAGATCTGCTGCGGGAGGCGATGAAGGCGTCGGCAATCTCGGTGAAGTCGCCGTCTGGGAGCGGATCGTCGGCTCGCTCGCGCATCCTGGCGATCAGCGCTCCAGTCGATGGGTACCCTGCAGCGACCGAGACACCTGCACCCACCCAGAGGATGGAGTGCTCGTCGAGCGCGTTCCTGAGGAACTGGACGGTCGCGGGTATGGGCTGACCGGATTTCGTCATTCTCGGGCTTGAGGTCATCGGCGCCGCCTTCCTTTTGAGCAGGAGCAGGTTGAAGCATAGTGCCTCCAGCTACAACGGCGCTCACGGATGCTGATCGTGCGAAGCAAATAGCGCAGCCCTGAATCGGTCCGTCCCGGGGCACAGGAGCAAGGCAGTGCGCTCCAGAGTCCTCAAATTGGGGCTATGGGCGCTCCACTGTCGATGGACTTGAGGCAACGCATTCTCGAGGCGTACCTGGCACACGAGGGAACGTGGGCAGAGATCGCCAGGAGGTTTCCGGTAGGGGTCGCGACGGTTGATCGGCTCGTCGGCCGCTGGAAGCGCACGCACTCCCTCGCTCCGCTGCGTCCCGGCCCTCGGCCCCACTACCGAATCCTGGATGCGCAGTTGGCCAAGGTGAAGCGGTTGCTGGACGCCAAGCCCGACAGCACCACCCAGGAGATTGCAGATGCCTGTGCCGCGGCGACAGGCGTGCGGGTGAGCCGCCCCACCATGGGACGTGCCTTCCGGCGCCTGGGCTACACACGTAAAAAGTCGCTCCTCGCCTCCGAGCGGCGGCTGGCGAAGAGTCGCCAAGCGCGACGGCGGTACCTGGATAAAGCCTCCGAGCTGAAGCCTTCGCAGCTCCACTTCATCGATGAGACCGCCGCCACCCTCACCATGACTCGCCGCTATGGGCGTGCCCGGCGAGGGCAGCGAACACGCGGCTGCGTACCGATGGGCCGCCGGCAAGTCCTCACGATGATTGGGGACCTGACGCGGCAAGGAATGGGGCCCATGCTGATCTTTGAGGGCGCCACCAATAGCGAACGCTTTGAGACCTACGTCCGCGAGGGGCTTGTGCCCATCCTCAAGCCCCACGACGTGGTTATCCTGGACAACCTCAGCGTCCATCACCGGCCCGCTGTCGAGGCGCTCATTCGCAGCCGCGGGGCCCACCTCCTTTTCCTGCCGCCCTACAGCCCCGACCTCAACCCCATCGAGTCGTGCTGGCTGAAGGTGAAGACGCGCCTGCGGGCCATCGGCGCACGAACCTACACTGCCCTCATCGAGGCCATGCGTGACGCGCTCTCGACCGTGCGGCCGCAGGATGCAGCCGCTTGGTTCGCCTACTGCGGCTACCCGCCTCAGCCGCCGTGATCACCGTGCTAGCGCTGCAGGTGGCACGCGACTCGGGGAATGAGGGCAAGTGCTTCGTCCAGGGCCCCGTCTTGGAGGTGAACTGCCGCGCGCAGTAGCTCACTCCAGCACGCCCGCCCGGCGGAGCTGGACCCTGAAGAGAAGCTCGCCGGGAGCCGGGCCCATGAGCTTCTCGACGTCCTGCCATGACCACTCGGGGCGCCGACGCAGGACGCCCTGGCTCTCCGGGTCCAGAGCACCAGCTTCCCGGCTGGCACGCCGTCGAGTTCCAGCAACAACGGCTTGGCGCCGGAGATGTCCAGCGCCCAGTCCACCCGGTCATAGAACTCCGCCGGTCGGACGCGTTCGGCGAGGCGCTCGTGGATTGAGCCCGCCCTGCGGACCGTGACAAGGCCATAACGAAGAAATGGCCCATCGCGGGCCATTCCCCTCGCGTGACTGCGTGTGTTCAAGCCGGTCATCGAGCATCAGCGTAAAGGGCAGTCGCTGCGCTCCTTGGAATTTTCTTGTACGCTGAGCCTCGCCGAAAAGAACAGGCCTCCCATCCCCCTGGCGTTCACGCGCGATGAGCGAAGAAATCACCTTGTTCATGTGGAAGTGGCAGCACGTGTTCCGCGTCTGCTTTCGCAGCGCGGGCGAAAAGCTGTTTCAGCAGCTCGCGCCAAGTCTCTTTCGCTCGACCCTCCTGGTGGGTGTCCGACGTCCCGGCGAGAAAGCGGAACACCCGGTCTGCATCGATCCTGAGGGAGGTCCCTGGGAACTTGGCTTGTTCGAGGGGCTCGGCCACGAGATCGAGGAGTCGTCCGCTCGGTTCCTGAAGAACAACGAGAACATCGCCTTCGGGTCCGACGAGGCCAATACGGAATGGCCGGCCCGGGTTCGGGCGGGCGCATTGAGGGCAGCCATCGAATCCCGCATGAAGGCCTATGACGCGCGAGAGCACACGGTCTCGTTCTGCGGCATGCCGAGTCCGGTAGGCTCATACGATGTGGTGCCTGTCCTGCACCTGGATGCCGCGGCACTTGCGCGCACCAGCCTGCTTCATCGCTCAGAGGTTCCGCATCGAGGGCAAGGCCTTACACGGGGGCTCTCGGAGGCTGCGGCCTGGGCCCTCATCGCGGAGGCGACCCGCGAGCTATCACGGCCAGCACCGGGACATAACGCGCGCGAGTGCTTCAAGCGGAATTCGCGGGATATTCTGTACGAGGCTGCGCGGAACTTCATGGCTGCTGCGGAGTGGGTAGGCGATCGGGTGGATGCGGTGGGACAGTTATTCGATGCCTGTAATCAAATTTCGGCCATGCGCTACGAGGGAAGTATTGGCCTGGGACGCATGGTGCTGGCCCGCCCGGGCCACCCAGCGGTCCGCGAGGCCCTGAGGCTGCGCAAGCCGGTGCCGCTCGGCCAGTCCCGCTGGGCGCGGAAGATTCTGCAGATGGCCTCCGATGACATCAGCGTCCTCTGCGATGGGCGAGAGCTATACGGTCTCGGGTCCATCGGCAGTGACTCCTGCGTAGGCTACGACCCCGGGAGGGAGGATTTATTCGTGGTGGCCTTCCGTGACCACCATCGGTGGACCCTCTGGCATGCCAACCAGCGCTTGATGCAGGTGACCGATGGAGTTCCGGAGCTGGCGCGAGAACCCATCAGCCAGGAGGAATTCACACGCAACCTCCGCAGGGTTTTCAAGAACGCGCCCGATTTGAAGCCGGACGAGATCTGGAGAACAATCGCGCTCGCAGGCGGGCAGAAGCACGGCGCACTGATCATCATCAGTTCGCTCGCGGCCCAGGAAGCAGAACGGCTCGCGAACCAGGCCACTCCAGTGAAGCCTACGCTGCTGGGCCACGACATCGTTCAACGGGTAACGGCGATTGATGGCGCGGTGCTACTGGACTTGCACGGTGTCTGTCATGCCATTGGCGTGATCCTGGATGGATTGGCGAGCCTCGACGGAACGCCCGCTCGGGGGGCTCGGTATAACTCCGCCATCCGCTACGTAGAGACCCGGACGAGCTCCGCGCCGGTGATGGCGGTCGTCCTCTCCGAGGACGCGACCCTGGACGTCATACCCATGCTGCGTCCGCAGATTCCGCGCCGGCTCATCCAGGACGTGCTGGCTCAGGGGCGTGAGCTTGCGGCCGCACCGCATCCGGATCGGATCGGCTTGTGGCTCAGGCAGCTGAGCAGCCTACGGTTCTATTTGAACGCGAACGAGTGCTTGGAGGCCAATGCGCTGGTTGAACACTTCCACAAGCAGACAACTGCGTGGGGCCAGATATGGCTGGAGCTGGAGCCATTCGCACCGGATCCCGAGATGGACGACTCCTATTTCTGCTAGCAGGGTGTTGAGAAACCCCTCCGAGGGATCGACACCCCGCACCGTGGCGTGGTGTCTTCCGCGCATCGGAGGCAGCGATGCGCGGACGGCCCAAGCAGCAGACGACGCTGTTCAGCTTGAGGACGCCGGGAGACCGGGTGCCCGCAGGCCATCCGCTGCGCAGGGTGAAGGACATGGCGGACGCTGCACTGGCAGCGCTCTCGCCGACGTTCGATGAGATGTACAGCGGCACCGGCCGGCCGAGCATCCCGCCAGAGCAGTTGCTGAAGTCCTGCCTCCTCATGGCGTTCTACTCGGTAAGAAGCGAGCGGCTGTTCTGCGAGCAGCTCGACTACAATCTCCTGTTCCGATGGTTCCTCGATATGGGGATGGAGGACGCCTCCTTCGACCACAGCACCTTCTCGCAGAACCGGGACCGACTGCTGGAGCATGACGTCGCGCGGAGATTCTTCATGGCGGTGATGAACCAGGCGCAAAGCGCGGGGCTCACCAGCAATGAGCACTTCAGCATGGATGGCAGCCTCATCAAGGCCTGGGCGTCCCTGAAGTCGTTCCGCCCGAAGGACGAGAAGGACGACAAGAGGGAGCCGCCCGACGACAAGGGCAACCCGACGGTGAACTTTCACGGGCAGAAGCGAGGCAACACGACGCACGTCTCGAAGACGGACCCGGAGGCGCGGCTCGCGCGCAAGGGCGACGGCAAGGAGGCGTGGCTGGCCTACAGCCTCAATGGCGTCATGGAGAACCGCAACGGGCTGCTCGTGGACCTCGCGGTGATGCCGGCGGATGGCTTCGCCGAGCGCGACGCGGCGGTGATGATGCTCGAAGGGCTGAAGTCCCGGAACGAGCGCTCCTCCGTGGGCGCCGACAAGGGCTACGACACGGCGGACTTCGTCGCTGACTGTCGGCGCATGGGGGGCACGCCTCACATTGCACAGACCACGGACCCTCGGCGCCGCTCGGCCATCGACCGGCGAACGACGAGGCCCGCCGGCTACGCCCTCAGCCAGCGGGCACGGAAGCGAATCGAAGAGGTCTGGGGCTGGATGAAGACGGTGGGAGGCTTCCGCAAGACGCGTTTCAAAGGCAGGGAGCGGACGGAGTTGGCGGCGTATCTGGTGGGCGCCGCGTACAACCTGGTGCGGATGGCGCGGCTGGCCGCCGCATAGGCGCTCTTCGCCCGCCGCCTCCTCCTGAAGACAAGGTTGAGACTGTAATCAACGAGAAGCCCGGCTTCGTGCCAGCAAGCCGGGCTTCTTCAACAGCCTGCTAGATGCTGGGGGTCGTCCTCACCGCGAAGCACCCGTTCGACCTGATGAAGCCGGAGTTCCGCCAGTATGAGAATGGCGGTGATGGAAACGGGCGCTTGCAGCTCCTGCTTTCGGCTGTCCAGCGAGTGCGTGGCCAGTGCATCCGCGATGAAGCGCGCCCGCTCAAGCCGCGCTCCCCTCAGGGGCGAGGCAGGGGAGCCTGGGCATGTGGGCAACGGCGGCCTGGCGCTCAACACCCGCCTACTTGGCGGGCTGGGTCACGGTGGCCTGCTGCAGGGCCACGTTCGTCTGCGACAGGATGCGGCCATTCATCGTCGCGCCGGTCTGCAAGGTGACGTCGGTCTTGCAGAGCAGGACACCTGCGAAGTGCGCGCCGGTCCCGACCGTCGTCCGGCCGGCGACCTGCCAGAACACGTTCTTCGCCAGCGCCCCTCCCGCCAGGGTGACGCGCTTGGAGGCACTCATCGTCAGATTCGCCGTCGTCTGGAAGATCCACACGTCGTTCGGACCGCCGGAGAGGGTCACGTCCGCCGGCAGGGTCACCGTGCTCGTCCACTTGTAGAGCCCTGGGACGAGCGTCTTCCCTCCGATGTTGCCGGAACCCAGGTTGAGGAAGTCGGGCGTCGGGCGGCCCGCCGCGTTGTTGTAGGCGCCCTCCATGTTGCTGACCGCCGTGGTCAGGTTCGAGGGCGTCGGCACCGCGGAGTTGGCGGCGTACGCCTTGCCGACAAGCTGGGAAGAGAGCGCGAAGACATTCGTGGCATCCGCGACCAGCGAGAAGCCGGTGAAGTAGCTGGCGGCGGCAGGACTGACGCCCATGTCCCCCGTCACCGTCGAAGCAGGAACCGAAGAGATGCCGCTCTTCGCCAGGATGGCGAAGTTGCCCGCCGTGCCCAGCGACACCGGCATGGGCCCCTTCGCGGCCGTGGCGCCCGTCTGGAAGCTCCAGGCGAAGGGCTCCGCCAGCAGGTTGCCGTTCAGGTCCTTGATGCCGGAGCCGAGCGAGGCGGTGAAAAGGGTGTTGGAAGCCAGCGCGCTTTCGGGAGTGAACGTCGCGGTGGTGCCGGGACCGTACGTCACGCGACCCGACACCTGCGTGTCACCCTGCCGCACGGTGAAGGAGCCAGAGGTGAGGGAGAGCGGATCCATCGCCTTGCTGAAGGTCGCGGTGATCTTCCGGTTGATGGCCATGTCGGTGGTATCCGCGGAGGGTGTCGTCTCCCCTATCCTGGGAGGGCTGGTATCGGCGGCCACGCCCGTCGTGAAGCTCCAGGAGCGGGCCGCTGCGAAGCTGGCACCTGCCGTGGACTTCGCGCTGGAGGTGATGGTGGCGGTGAAGACGGTGCTCGCGGCCAGGCTGCTGGAAGGCGTGAACGTCGAACTCGTGCCGTCGGCGCTGGTCGCCACGGTGCCGGGAACCAGCGTCTCCCCCTGCTTCAGCGTGAAGGTCGACGCGCCCAGGGGCTCCATGGCCATGTCGAAGGCCACGGACAGCGTCGCGTTGAGCGGCACGTCGGGCTGTCCATCCAGAGGGGACGTCGAGGTGAACTCTGGCGGCGGCGGTGTCAGGGGCGCGTCCGTCTCCTCTCCACAGGAGGCGACGACGAGCGCCAGCAGGAGGAGGCCAAGCCGGGCCGAAAGACCGCCGCGGACGGACGGGTGGCGGGAACCTGCGATGAAGAATTGCATGGGGGCTCTGGGGGGGGCCGCGGACGAAGCGAAACGCTTCAAGTCCAGGGCGGTGCGTCAGGAGGAATCCGTTACCCCGAGCGAGGCTCGTCAGGGAGGAGTCAGTGAGCAATATATGCCGTTAATCGCTTACGTCAATGGTGCGAGAAACATTGTCAAAAATCGCCGCCCGTTGCGGCCCCCACGGATGACGCGATCAAGACGTGCTCGACGGTGACGCGGGTCTGGTTCGTCCGGTCCTGGACGTTTACGTCACGCCACCGCTCCACGATGAAGGTGCCTGCGGACCGCGGCATGTCGCGTGGGAACCGCGCCCTCAATGATATATATTCGTGTCTCCGGTGATGCCCTCGCCGTGGCCCTGAATACATCCAGGGGATGGCGAAGGACCGCTTCGGGGTCGGGTTGTTGCTCGGCGGCCAGAAGCGGTGGCCAGATGGCTCAGCGGACGCGGAAGACGGGCTCCACCCAACAATTGGAGTCGTTCCAGGTCTCGGTCGGGAAGGTGCTGCTCGGGCCGTACGCGTATACCCCGCCGCTCGCGGGCACCGACAACCCCCAGACGCATCGGGCGAAGAGATGGCCTGTACGGGCGAGCATGCGCGGCGTCAGCCGGGGCAGCACCGCGCCCGGTGCGAACGTGCACAGCAGCGCGAGGTACAGCGCCACCAGCCCTCTCAACGAGTGGCCCACCACATGCGCGCTCGACCAGCCCTGCGCGTCCATCAACGCGAGCACGTCCTTGCGCCATCAACTCCACCATCAGCGCCTCGCCGGGCGGCTGGCTGGCGCCGAACCCCGGTGGTCGAGGCAGAGTCAGTGGAACCGGGATGCCAGTCCTTCCACCTGGGGCCGCCGCCCCGCGACGCCAATGCCTACGCCCTGGATCCCCACCACCGGGAGACCGTCTCCTTCCACGAACCAGCCCAGGGTGCAGCCACGATGCGGGGTGCCCTGGCGGGCGGTGGAAGGGTTCATGGTGGCCGCGCAGCTTTGCGCACTGCTGGCGGATAGACCAGACTCCGCGCCATGCCCATTCCTCTACCGCATCGTCGTAGCGTCCTTTCCGCCGCACTCTTCTGCGCGGGGCTCGCGCTCGGATGGCCGTTGTTCGCTGGCGCGAAGTTGCAGGGAGGGGTGTGTGATCCATTGATCGACAAGGTTGAGGGAGTCCGGCTCCGGCTCCTCTCCGCCACCGCCGATGGCGCTTCCATCATCCCGGAGGAAGGCCCCGGCTCGGCGGGCGCCATCTACAGCCTGCGCGGCGCGCGACCCGACGTCGACGCGACCGGTCAATTCGCCAGGGCCGTCCTCTTCGAAGCGAAGCCCACCAGCGGCACCGGCGAACTCTACCGGGAGCTGCGCCTCCAGAGGCAGCCATGAGGCGGCTCGGCATCGTCCTCGCGGGGATGCTGACGAGCGCCCTGGCCTCGACCCTCCTGACGGCCTGCTGCCCGGACCGCCCGCCCCGCTCCGTCTTCCAGCTTCTCCCGGGCACCTATGTCATCTCCAACTCGGGCGACACCGGCTACCGCCTCGTCGTGACCGGAGACGGCCGCAGCGTGGTCGAGGAGTTCGAACGCGACGGCAAGGCCTACCGGCAGGAGTACGCGGTCACGGAGCACTTCGAGCACGACATCTCCGACTGAGACGCACCGAGTCACCGGCATCCTCCACCGGCTCCAGGCACCGGGCCCGGACCATGAGGCATGGAGTCGGGGCGGCCAGGCTCTGGCCGCTTCAATCCCACGCAGCAGGTCTCTGGGCCCCCGTCCCGAGTCACGGCCAGAGGAGCCCCACATAGAACAGCGAGCCGCTTGAGACAACCTGGTGAGTCAAACTCCTCGTGTGGGTGTCTCATGAAAACGCCAGCCATTGATTTCAAGTTTCAACGCATCGGGCGAACAGAAGGCCTGTTGAGGTTGAGGGCTGGTGCGGAGGGGGCGAGGCGTGCCGCTGACAGGTGCCGCCGAGCTGTGCGCCAGCCCTGTGCGGAGGCCGTGCAGCCCTCATCGGCACACGCCCGCTCAGGCCGCGCTCCCGTCTGAGCCTGTTGAATGGGTCCGCTACGCAAGGCGGCGCAGCATGAGACCGGTCATCGTGATGTGAATGAAGGTTTCGGACGAGTGCTCGTGACGCTCGTGGTCGCGAGGCAGGCGCCGCTGGCGCGTCAGCCACGAGTTGGTGCGCTCCACCACCCAACGGCGCTTTTGCACGACGAAGCCCCGGTCCTCCTCGGAGCCGCCGGACAGTCTCCACCTCCAGTCCGGCCTCCTTCGCGGCGTCCGCGAGCACGGGCCCCTGGTAGCCGGCATCCGCCCTGCGGCGCCGGGTGGGAGGCGGATTGCGGAAGCCGTCGCCTTCGATGACGAGGACGTGGGAGTGGTGGAGGTGCCGGTCCATGGCGGCGCTGGCCATCAGCGGGCCACCCAAGAGGGGCGGCCACTCTTCGATGGAGCGGTTGGAGGTCATGATGCAGGTTCATCCTGGGTGAGGCCACGCAAGCCGAGGTCATCGATGATGAGCAGCTCGGGCGAGGTGAAGCGCACGAGGCGCTTCTCGTAGGTGGCATCTTCCCGGGCGGCGCGCAGTTGCTGGAGAATCTCGTGGGCGCCGGCGCGGCAGGCACGGTGGCCGAGGGCCTGGGCCAGGTGGGACTTGCCGACGCCGGTGGGGCCCCTGGGGCGAGCCGCTGGGCCGACCCGGCTACGAACAGCTTGGGCGATCCGGCTGCGATCCGTGACCCCGGCCTGCTACACCTCTTTTCGGGCCACGTCCGCCGACCCGGTGGGATGATTGAATTCCCGCCGGTCGCGCGGTGCTCTCATGAAAAACAAGCTCGTCGACTACTTCCGCCGCATCGCTCCTCTGTCGGACGAGGAGGCCCAGGCCATCCTGGACAGCATGGTGGTGAGGACTTGTCCGAAGGGCACGCACCTGCTCATGGCGGGCCAGGTCTGCACCGAGGCCTACTTCGTCCTCCAGGGCTGCGTCCGCCAGTACTCCGTCGTGGACGGTGAAGAGCGGAGCAACGGGTTCTTCACCGAGGACGAATGGGTCCTCTCGATTCACAGCATGATGAACCAGACCCCGGCGGAGCACTTCCTGGTCTGCGCGGAAGACACCACGGTGGTGGTGGGCACCGAGCAACGCGAGGGGGACCTGTATCGACGCTTCCCGCGCTTCGAGAGCATCTCCCGGAGGGTGATGCAGAAGGTCCTGGCGGAACAGCAGGAGTGGTTCGCTTCCTATCTCACCGATACCCCGGAGCAGCGCTACCTCAAGCTCTCGAAGACGCGGCCGGGCATCCTCCAGCGGATTCCCCAGTACCACCTGGCCAGCTATATCGGCGTGAAGCCCGAGTCGCTGAGCCGGATCCGGAAGCGTATCGCCACGCGCGGCAAGCCGGCTACGCCGCGACGGAAGGCGTGACCGTCCGGAACCCCTTGGTGATGAGCCAGCCGCTGAGGAACAGCTCGAACAGGCCCCCGGGCCCGGAGAAGAGGATGCCCCACGGCAGCCCGAAGAGTTCGAGCACGGCCCCCAACGCCAGCAGCCCGTAGCCCACCGCGCCCACCAGCGGGAGCAATGAGGGAAGAAGCCGGGAGCGGTACAGTGACAGGCAGAACGCCACGCTGCCGACTCCCAGGATGATCATCGCGAGCTGGTACGCCCAGAAGTTCCCCTTCGAGAAAAGTCTGAACAGGGTCACCAGCTCCGGCGTCGTCTGCCCTTGCGCGGATTCTCCGAGCTGGAGGATGCACAGAAGGAACACCACCCCGATGATGAGGGTCAGCGCCTCCATGACCCGCGTGCAGACGTACGCGACGGCGACGCCCGGGCTCCGCTCACGGAGTATCGGAAAGAACAACACGCCAATCCCGACGATGATGAGGGAGTTCAACAGGAGCAGCAGCGCGCCCCCGACAAACGGCGTCCTCTGACCGGCCAACGCAGCCAGGTGCTCCGGCTCCTTCAGGATGGAGGTGACGAGCGCGGTGCCGATGCCGTAGGCGAAGAACGCAAGCAGAAAGAGGGTTCCCAGTGAGCGGGAGTGAAGGCGGGGAGTGTTCATCGCGAGGGCTCCAGAACGTTCAGCGACGTTGTGGTCTCGAGAGTGGGGGAGAGCGCCCTCGCCCGCATTGATGAGGGTTAATAAACCGGTTCCCGTGGCGCCCTTGCCGGGCCGCATCGCTACGAAGCAGCAAGTCTCCCCCTCCCGGCCACGACCCACTTTCCCGGCTTGAGCCGTGAGAAGCCTCCGTGGACACCACCGTTCAAGCCCCGGGAGCGAACCGCTCCCGGGGCCGCGTGGACTTCAGGCCCGTGTCATCACGGGTGGATCACGGACCATCCACGGTGAAGTCATCGATGGCCAGGCCGCAGCTCACGCCGCTGGACGTGCTCTGCAGCTTGATGAGCGTGCTGACGGTCGTCGCGGTGAAGACGTACGTGCGCAGGGTCCAACCCGGCAGGGAGTTGGAGACGCTCGCCGTGGACGGGCCGTAGGTGAGCGTCGCGTTGCGCGTGCCCGTGCAACTGGGCGGGAGCGCCACGTAGAAGCGCACCGTGTAGCCATTGCCCGGCACGGTGGAGATGGTCTGCTCGATGCTGCCCGCGCCGTAGCCGTTCAGGTCGATGGACTTGGTCCCGCTGTTCGGCGTCTTGTACGTGCTGTGCATCACCTTGATGCTGCCGCCCACGGTCCAGTTGGTCAGGGTCGTCGCGCCCGTGGTGAGGACCGTGTAGTTGTAGGAGCCTGGCGGCGCCGCTTCGAAGCCACTGTTGGCGACCTTGTTGATGCCCTGCTGCACCGCGCCCAGCTCCGGTGTGTTGGCCTCCTGCGACTCGGGACCGCCACACCCCGCCAGCACAAGCCCCAGCCCCAGAGCCATGCCCCCTCGAATCCAGTTCATCATGTGCATGTTCACCTTTCGTGTTGAGCCGCGGAGGTTCGGCGTTCCCCAAACGCCGCCGGACCCGCGGTGCCGAGCATCGGCGCTGTGAACATTAATCGCTCTGTGAGTGTGTGAGGAGTCCGGCGCTGAAACAGGCGGGTCTTTTCACGTCACGAGAAGAAGTGAGCCATCCTGGGGTGTGAAACACTCGGGGTGGAAGTTCACACCGGCACGTCAAGCCCTTCCTCGCCGGCGGTTCACAGTCGTTCGCCGGGCAAGCGGCTGGCTTGTTTCACCCAGTCGGTGAACCGGGCTTCGTCGAGCGGTTCATCCTCGTGGATGTCGAGGTAGCGCGCTTCCTGGGTCTTGGATTCGCCAGGGGGAAGGGGGCGCAGCAGTTTGCCGCGCAAGAACGCCACCTTGATGTATCGGGTCAAACAATGGAAGCCGAGGAAGAAGCCCTGGCCCTCGACTCCGTAGAACGGCGTGTTCCATTTGACGGCCTTCCGCACGCCGGGGACGGTGCGGACGATGAGCGCATCGAGGCGCTGCCCGACGTCGCGCTTCCAGCCCGGCATGGCCGCGATGTAGGCCTGCACGGTGGCGTCACCATCGCCCTTGGCGATCTGCGGGTTGCCGCCAGAAAGGAGGCGCGGCTGCGCGGTGGCCTTGGATGCCGACGGTTTCTTCGCCGCGGTCCTGGTGGATGCGCGGACGGATGGCTTCGCGACCGCCTTGCGCGGTTTGGTTGTCTTCGTCACGTTCCGCCTGGGGGTTGTCCTCTTCGCGGCCTTCGCCGTCTTGCGGGGAGACTTGCTTGCCATGGTCTTCACTCCTGGAGTGCGATGCGTCGCTGACCCGCCGTGGTGTACACGAAGGACTCGCGACATTCCCATTCGGAGGCGTTTCCCAGCATGTCCACTCCGCCTCGGTCGGCGGCCGGTGCCCGGTGCGGTCGAGCCCCTTCGGCCAGGACACCTTGTCCCCGTCATTCGCGGCCTGACCCCAGGCGGTAGATCGTTTCGGGGAGGATCTCTTCGACGCCGTCCTCCTCTCCCCTGGCGCCTGCTTCGCGCGGGGACGTGGGGCAGGGGAGCAGGT
>NZ_RAWD01000236.1:0-15572 GCF_003612065.1 Corallococcus sp. CA047B | reverse complement strand
CGCTCCGACAGGTGCGTCCAGGGCGGACACTGCCCTCCGGCCGTGAGCATCCCAGGATGACAGGGAGGCGCGAGAGGCTTATCCAAGGAGGTCCTGGCACCGGTCCCGACACGGTTTTCACGCCCACCACCCGAACCGAAGGCGCACGACGCATGAAGCTGTTGCTGGCAGGCCGACGAGGAGCAAGCGACCCGCTGCCCGCCCCCCCCGAGGCGCCGCAGGCTTGGCTCGAACGGGTGGAGGGCTGGGTCCAGCGGACCGTGGGGGACATGCTGGAGTCCTCGCGCATCGAGGAAGGCCCCCAGGCGGCCCCCGTGCTGCGCCTGCGTCTGCATCCGGCCGCGGGCGAGGTGTCGCTGCTGGCCGCCACGCAGGAGCGCATCGTCGTCTCCGCGGAGACCAGCGCCGTGGGCCCCGGCTACCACCTGTTCCTGTGCGACCTGCTCAAGTCCCTGGGCGACGCGCACGGCGTCAGTTGGGCGCCGCCCGACGAGGACCTGGGCGTGGGCGATGCGACGGGCTACTTCCACACGGGCGATGCCGGCCCGGTGGAGGGGCACATGCTGACGTGGTTGCAGCAGTCGGTGGGGCAGGTGGTGCTCATGCGCAGCATGGGCAACTCCGGCTTCGCGCTGTCCATGCGCTTCGGCCACACCTTCCAGCACCCGGGCGCGCTGCTTACGCCCATGGGCCCCCGCGACGAGAAATGGCTGCGCGCGGTGATGGACGACCCGCGCCAGGGCACGGACGTTTTCCCCTGGTGGACGCCCGGCCTGGACGCGCGCGTGCGCTTCAACCGCGCGCTGTGCCGCCTGTGGACGGACATCGTCTGGCGCGCGCCCCTCCTGGAGGAAGAGCGCCAGCGCCTGCGCGACGTGGCCCGGCTGCTGGAGCAGGCATGGCGCGAGGACCCCACGCTCCCCTACCCGTGGCGCGAGTGGCAGGAGGTGCTCGGCTACCTGGGCGTGGGCGGGACGCTGGCGGAAGAGGTCCACCGCCACGCCCTGGAGTCGCCCGGCACCGGGCCCTCCATTGGCTACCGGCGGGGCTCCGTGCAGGTGGCGCTTCCCGAGGGGTGGGAGATCCGCATCCCCGGCTCCCTGGTCGAAACGCGCCTGGGCGATGGGAGCTGGGTGGCCCGGGACCACCGCCGCACCGTGCGCGTGCTGCCCCTGGAGGACTCGGCGGAGGAGCAATTGGCGCCCACCAGTCCGGAGCGGCGTGCCCTGGAGCTGGAGCACCACGGGGCCCGCGTCAGCGGCCGCGCGTCGCTCCACGTCGAGCCCGGGGACTGCCGGCTGACGGCCCTGTGCCGCTCCGGCACCCGCCGCGCCCTGTGCGTCGTCAGCTTCGATGATCCAGACGAGCAGGACTGGGCCCTGGGCACCTGGCGCTCGCTGGACCATGCCGTCGCGGCTTGAAAATCAGGCATTTGCGCCCCAAACCACCCGATGAATCGCTCTCGGGTGGACAGTCGGCATGTCCAGACGTCTTGCCGCACCGCGCGGTCGCACCCAGATTCCGCCGGCAGTTTCCCCACGGAATCGAGCGATACCCATGAGCAGCAAGCGGGAGATCTGGCCGGGCAAGCCCTGGCCGCGCGGCGCGACCTTCGACGGTTCGGGAACCAACTTCGCGGTGTACTCGCAGGTGGCCACCCGGGTGGAAGTCTGCCTGTTCGACAAGGCGGACCCGACGAAGGAGCTGGAGCGCTTCGACCTGCCCGTGAGCACGGAGTTCGTCTGGCACGGCTACGTGCCGGAGCTGGAGCCCGGAACGCTGTACGGCCTGCGCGTGCACGGCCCCTACGAGCCGGAGAAGGGCCACCGCTGCAACCCGCACAAGCTGCTGGTGGACCCCTACGCGAAGGCGCTGCACGGCGAGGTGGACTGGAAGCAGCCGGTGTTCGGCTACCCCCTGGACCATCCGAAGAAGGACCTGATGCGCGACGAGCGCGACAGCGCCGCCGGCATGCCCAAGGGCGTGGTGGTGAGCGACTTCTTCGACTGGGGCAATGACCGGCGCCTGGACATCCCCTGGCGCAAGACGGTCATCTACGAAGCGCACGTGCGCGGCCTCACGATGAAGCACCCGGGCGTGCCGGAGCATCAGCGCGGCACGTACGCGGGCCTGGGCTCGCCGGCCATCATCGAGCACCTGCAGAAGCTGGGTGTCACGTCGGTGGAGCTGCTGCCGGTGTTCGAGTTCGCGGACGACTCGTTCCTCAACGACAAGGGCCTGTCGAACTACTGGGGCTACAGCACGCTGAACTACTTCTCGCCCGAGCAGCGCTACGCGAGCCGCAAGACGCCGGGCGGCGCGGTGGCGGAGTTCAAGTCGATGGTGAAGTCGCTGCACGCGGCGGGCATCGAGGTCATCCTCGACGTCGTGTACAACCACACGTGCGAGGGCAACCACCTGGGGCCCACGCTGTCGTTCAAGGGCATCGACAACGCGTCGTACTACTGGACGATGCCGGAGGCGCGGCACTACCTGGACTTCACCGGGTGCGGCAACAGCATCAACACCTCCAACCCGCAGACGGCGCGCTTCGTGGTGGACTCGCTGCGCTACTGGGTGGAGGAGATGCACGTGGACGGGTTCCGCTTCGACCTGGCCACGGTGATGGGGCGCGTGGGCAAGGGCGGCTACGACCCGAACGCGCCCATCTTCCAGATCATCAACCAGGACCCGGTGCTCAGCCGCGTGAAGCTCATCGCGGAGCCGTGGGACGTGGGCATGGGCGGCTACCAGGTGGGCGGCTTCCCGTCGCCGTGGCACGAGTGGAACGGCAAGTACCGGGACGCGCTGCGCAAGTACTGGAAGGGCGACGAGAACCAGGCGTCGGAGGTGGGCTACCGGCTCACGGGCAGCGCGGACCTGTTCGCGGCGGCGCGCCGGCGTCCCCAGGCGAGCATCAACTTCGTCACCGCGCACGACGGCTTCACGCTGCACGACCTGGTGACGTACAGCTCCAAGCACAACGAGGCCAACGGCGAGCACAACCGCGACGGCGCGGATGACAACCAGGCGTGGAACTGCGGCGTGGAGGGAGAGACGGACGACAAGGACATCATCTCCCTGCGCGAGCGCCAGAAGCGAAACCTCCTGGCATCGCTCTTCATGTCCAACGGCGTGCCCATGATTGTCGCGGGCGACGAGATGGGCCGCACGCAGAAGGGCAACAACAACGCCTACTGCCAGGACAACGAGCTGTCGTGGGTGGACTGGAACCTGGATTCGACCAAGCAGGACATGCTCGCGTTCACGCGCAAGCTGATCCACTTCCGCCACGGGCAGCCGGTGTTGCAGCGCCGCCGCTTCTTCCAGGGCGAGCACCTGTGGGACTCCGAGCACAAGGACCTGGCGTGGTTCCGTCCGGATGGCACGGAGATGGGGCCGGAGGACTGGCAGAAGCCCTTCGTGCGGTCGCTGGCGTACCTGCTGGGTGGCGACGCCATCCCCACGCCGGACGAGCGCGGGCAGCGCGTCAGCGGGGACTCCCTGCTCGTGCTGCTCAACGCGCACCACGACACGGTGGCCTTCACGGTGCCGCCGGTGGGTGAAGGCGGCAAGTGGATGCTGGAGCTGTACACGGCGGACGACAAGCGCGGCGACGAGGAGATGAAGCCGGGCAGGTTCGACATGGCCGGGCGGTCGCTCGCGGTGTTCCGCAAGAGCGGGGGCAACACCTCGCTGTGATACCGTGCGACGGTGCGCGGCAGGGTGGATGAAGCGGACGGCGGAGCACCCGGGTCTGAGATGAGGCCCGGCGGATCCACCGTCGCGAGGGTGTACGGGGAGATCGCCTCCGCCTACGAGGTGCTCTACCCCGCGCTGCACCGCTACGGCGACCGCGTGGAGCGCTTCCTCGCGGAAGCCGTGGCCCCGGGGATGCGCGTGCTGGACGTGGGCTGCGGGCCGGGGCTCCACACGCGCGGCCTGGACGCGTCCGTGGACGTGGTGGGCCTGGACTTCGCGCCGGAGATGCTGGCGCTGGCGAAGCGTTCACGGCCTTCGGGCACGTGGCGCGTGCACAGCTACCTGGAGCCTGTGCCGGCGGAGCTGGGCCACTTCGACGTGGCGCTGGTGATTGGGTGCCTGGACTTCTGTGACGACCTGCCGCGCGTGCTGGGACACCTGGGCCGGGCGCTGAAGCCCGGGGGCCGGATGCTGTTCACGGTGCTGGAGCGGAGGCCGGGGTTGGAGGCGCACGAGCACGCCACGCGGACGGTGGGCACGGCGGACTCGGAGGTGACGCTGCACCTGTGGTCCTCCGAGGAGACGGTGCGCGCGCTGGAGGCCGCGGGCCTGCGGGTGGGGGGCTACGTGCATGCGCCCGGCTGGGAGATTCTCGCGGAGGAGCGCGTGATGTGGTTCGGCTGGTGGGACGTGACGCGGGGCTGAGCTTCGTTCGCGTGGGCGTGTCAGGTTTATTGGGTGCCCGCGTCTGGTGCTCCCGTCGGCGCTTCAGGGGGTGCACGGGGCTGGCCCGAGGCTTCCGGTTCCAGGCAGCGGCGCTCTGCGTCGGGGCACGGGTTTCGGACGTACTTCAAGGCCATCGCTTCCGCGCATTCCCCCACCATCGAAGGTCGACCGGTCGCGCGCTGCCGACAGGCGTGCATGAACGTCCCTTGCACGGACATCACCCGAACTAGCTCACTGGTAGAGCACGAGAATCCAATCTCGGTGTCGAAGGTTCGATTCCTTCGTTCGCTGGGGACCCCGTCGTTTCGCTGGTGTCAGCGCGGGTCCACCGCGTCCTCCATCTCCTCGTCGCAGCCTGGTCGGTCACCAGGGCCTCTGGAGGCTTCCGTGCAGCTCGCGGAACGCTCTGGTCGCCGTCCGTGACCGGCATCCGGTGCGAACGCGCGGACGGCGGGATGCGGACGGGACGGTCTGTCCGCGGGAAGCGCCCGTGAGCGGCGGGGTCTCTTTTTCTCGTTCGGATCCTTTCTTCTTTTTCGCAGCACCCTCCCCTTCGCGGGAGGCAACAGGGGTGGCGTGTCATGAGCATCGGTCGGGTGGAAGTGGCGCAGAACGAGCGGCTGTTCGTCGTGGTGAACGGGCGGGCGGAGCAGTACCTGGGGCCGGGTCGGCACTGGGTGGTGCGTCCCTTCCAGCACGTCCGCTTCGAGCGCGTTTCGGTTGAGCAGCCGCTGATCCGCCTGGACGAGGCGAAGCTCGCGTTGGTGCCGGAGAAGGACCTCCAGGTGGTGGAGCTGGGCGCGGACGAGCGTGCCATCCTCTTCCATCACGGCCAGCCGGTGCAGTGGCTGAAGCGGGGTCAGCACCAGGTGTGGACGGCGCAGCGGCTGCCCGGTCGTACCGGTCGGCCTGAGACGCCGACGGTGCGGGTGGAGCGCGTGGACGTGTCCGGGGTGGTGACGTCACCGCCGAGCGACGAGGTGCGCGCGCTCATCCCTTCCACCGACTACACGGAGGCCACCGCTCCGGAAGGCAGCGTGGCGCTGCGGTACGTGGACGGCGTGCTGGACGCCGTCCTGCCTCCGGGCCGTCACGCGGCGTGGACGGTGGTGCACAAGGTGCAGTTCGCGGTCATCGACCTGCGCGAGCGGCTGCTCCACGTCACCGGCCAGGAGGTGATGACGAAGGACCGCGTGTCGCTGCGGCTCAACCTGTCCGCGGCGTTCCGGGTGGCGGATGCGCGCCGGCTGTCGGTGGTGTCGCGGGCGCCGGACGACGTGCTGTACCTGGCGATGCAGCTGGCGTCGCGGGAGGCGGTGGCCACGCGGACGCTGGATGAGTTGCTGGCGTCGCGAGAGGCGGTGGCGGAGTCGCTGTTCGCGCAGGTGAAGGCGGGGGCGGAGAACGTGGGCCTGGAGCTGCTGCGCTTCGGCATCAAGGACGTGGTGCTGCCGGGTGAGATGAAGGAGCTGCTCAACCGGGTCATCCAGGCGCAGAAGGAAGCGGAGGCCAACGTCATCATGCGCCGCGAGGAGACGGCGGCCACACGGTCCATGGCGCAGACGGCGAAGGTGCTGGCGGAGAACCCGCTCCTGGTGCGGCTCAAGGAGCTGGAGGCGTACAAGGACCTCGCGTCCAAGGTGGGTCAGGTCCACCTGGTGCTGGGCGAGGGCGCGGTGCCCACGCTCCAGCTCAAGTCCAGCTGAGACACCTGGGAGCACGGTGGAGGCCCTCGGACCGGAAGCACGGGTCCGGGGGCCTTCGTGCGTTCGGAGGCGCTGAACAAATCGTACGCGCCAGACAATACCTGACATTCCCCTGTCACAACGGGCGGGCAAGGTTCTTCCCATCCAACCCGATGCGGTCCAGGAGGACTGTCATGAAGCTCTACTTCCATCCCTTGTCCGGAAACTCGCGCCGCGTGCTGCTCGTGGCCGCCCACCTCGACGTGCCCCTCGAGCGCATCGTGGTCGACCTGCCCAAGGGCGAACAGCGCGGGGCTCCGCACCTGAAGCTCAACCCCAATGGGCGCGTCCCCGTCCTCGATGACGACGGTTTCCTGCTCTGGGAGTCGCGCGCCATCATGCAGTACCTGACCGAGAAGACCCCGGGGCAGACCCTGCTCCCCACGGATGCGCATGGCCGCGCTGACGTGAGCCGCTGGCTCTTCTGGTGCGCGGCCCACATGGCCCCGGCGAACACCATCCTCGTCTTCGAGAACTTCGTGAAGGCCCAGACGGGCCGCGGGCCGGCGGATCCCGCCGAGGTCGCGCGGGGAGAGGCGCTCGTCGCGCAGAACGCGCAGCTCCTGGACGCGCACCTGAAGGACAGGACGTGGGTCGCGCAGGATCGCCTGACGCTCGCGGACTTCTCCCTGGCCGCGTCGTTCGCCCTCGCCGGTCCGGCGCGCCTGCCGATTTCGGACTACGCGAACCTCCGGGCCTGGCTCGGGCGCGTGCAGGAACTGGAGGCGTGGAAGCGCACCGCGCCGTCCTTGCCTCGCGGCTGACGCCAAGGGTGCGGACCTCACGGGGTGTGGCCGCACGGCCACGGTGATGCTCGCGAAGTGTCTCCGAGCGGCCCACACGCCCCGTCCTTCCGAGGGGTTTCCAGGGCACGGGACGTTGGCCCACGGGCTGCAATGTCCCTCCGGCACACCCTGAAACCCAAGGTCCCGTCCATGCGAGTCACGCTCGCCACGCTCTTCGTCTGTCTGCTGGCCCTTCCGGCCTTCGCCCAAACCCCGTGCCCTCCTCCGGTGGCCCCCGTCAGCAAGGGCGCCGTATCCCAGGGCACGCTCGTGGCGCTGCTGCGTCAGCAGGCCGAGGACACCGGGTGCCCGGACACCGCGCCCCTCACCTTCAGCCTCAAGCACACGGAGGTGGACGCGGAGGTCAGCGGCTTCCTCGCCTCCGTCACCGTGACGCAGGTGTTCGAGAACCCCTACGCCTCGCCGCTCGAAGCGCTCTACGTCTTCCCGCTGCCGGAGCTGGCCGCGGTGGACGGCATGGAGCTGCACATCGGCGCTCGCGTCATCCAGGGCGTCATCCAGACCCGTGAGCAGGCCCGCGACACCTACGAGCGCGCCAAGGCCGAGGGCAAGACGGCCGCGCTGCTCGACCAGGAGCGCCCCAACGTCTTCACCCAGTCCGTCGCCAACATCCTCCCCGGTGAGACCCTCCGCGTGCGGATCCACTACGTGGAGCGCCTCACCTACGACGCGGGCACCTACCGCTTCACCTTCCCCATGGTCGTCGGCCCTCGCTACATCGGCGGCGATGAACTGGCCACGCGCCAGGGCGAAGGCACCGCGCCGGACACCACCACCGTCCCCGACGCCAGCCGCATCACGCCCCCCGTGCTCCCGCCCGACGTGCGCAGCGGCCATGACATCCAGCTCACCGTGCGCCTGGACGCGGGCCTTCCCGTGCACTCGCTGCGCTCCACCTCCCACCGCGTGGACGTGAAGCGGGAGCGCCAGTCCCGCGCCACCGTCAGCCTGGGCCGCGACGACCGCATCCCCAACAAGGACTTCACGCTGGAGTACGTCGTCGCCGACGCGCTCATCCGCCCCGCCGTCCTCGTGCACCGCGACCCCGGCGCGGACCACGGCTACTTCATGGTGATGCTCAACCCGCAGCTCGCCCCCTCCGAGAAGGAGATCGTCCCCCGCGAGCTGTACATGGTCCTGGACACGTCCTGCTCGCAGTCCGGCCTCGCGATTGAAAAGTCCAAGGCCATCACGAAGGAGGTGCTCAACCACCTGATGCCGGAGGACACCTTCCAGGTCCTCAACTTCGACACGCAGGTGACGAAGTTCGCGCCTGGCGCCGTCCCCGCCACGCCGGAGAACATCCAGAGCGCCCTGCCCTACGTCGCAAGCTTCTGGGGCGGTGGCGGCACCGACGTGCGCATCGCCGCGCAAGAAGCCATGGTGCCCGCCAACGACCCGGCCCGCCTGCGCATGGTGCTCTTCATGACCGACGGCCTCATCGGCGGGGACGACGCGGTGCTGGGCACGCTCCAGTCCCACCTGCGCGAGGAGACGCGCATCTTCGCCGCGGGCGTGGGCAACGGCGTGAACCGCTACCTCATCGCGAAGATGGGCGAGCTGGGCCGGGGCGCCTCCACCTTCGTCAACCTCAACCGCCCCGAGGAAGAAGTGGCCCGCGAGTTCGAGCAGCGCATGCGCGGCCCCGTCCTCACGTCTCTGGTCGTGGACACCGAGGGCCTGCCCGTCACCGACGTGTACCCGAAGTCCGTGCCGGACCTCTTCGCCGGCCAGCCGCTGTTCCTCGTGGGCAAGTTCACCGGCACCGGGGACGGCCTGCTGCGCATCTCCGGCCGCGTGCGCGGTCAGCTCCGCCACTTCGACGTGCCCGTGCACTTCCCGGAGGTCGCCCCGGAGCACGACGCCCTCAAGAGCCTCTGGGCCCGCCAGCGCATCGAGGAGCTCACCGTGCAGGGCTACCGCGGCGAGACGCCCGACATCGTTCAGGGCATCACGAACACCGCGCTCGAGTACCACCTGATGAGCCGCTTCACGTCCTTCGTCGCGGTGGAGCAGGTGGCGCGCACCAACCCCGACGGTGAGACGGTGAAGGAGCTGGTCCCCGTGCAGCTCCCCGACGGCATGGTGTCCGGTTCGCTCAGCCGCGAGGAGATTCCCCCCGGCGACCCCATCATCTCCGTGCGCGCCCCGCGCGATGCCCGCCGCGTCACGGCCTACTTCCCCTTCGGCCTCGTGAAGCCGCTCACGTTCGACGCGGTGTCCGGTGCCTGGCGCGGCCGGTTCCTCGTGCCGCTGGGCGTCGCGGACGGCTACTACACGGTGTTCCTCATCACGGAGCTGGCGGATGGAACCGTGCAGCGCAGCGAAGTGCGCTACCGCCTGGACTCCAAGGGCAACGACTTCGAGGTCGCCTTCTCCCAGCGGGAGCTGGCCCCCGGGGACACCCTGACGCTGGACGTGGACGCGGTGGAGGCCACGAAGGAGGTCAGCGTGTACGGCGAGCTGTTCGGCGAGGAGCAGCAGCAGCTCACGTCGGAGGACGGCCTGCGCTTCACCACGTCACTCGTCGTCCCGGAGGGCACCCCGGCCGGAACGTATGAGCTGGTGTTCGTCGCCCGCGACGCCGCCGGCAACCGCTTCGAGCGCCGTGAGACGCTGCGCGTCATCCACTCGCGGCGCGACTGACCCCTGAATCAATCTCGGTTACCCTCACGGTCCCGTCCGTGCCCGCGCCGAGTCCTGGCGCGGGCCTGTTTTCAGCGCCGACCGTGAGGAGTCCGCCGATGTCGTCGTCGTCCCTGCACTACACGCCCAACCTCCGCGATATTGAGTTCAACCTCTTCGAGTTCCTCGACATCGGCCATACGTCGCTGGGCAAGGCGCCCTTCGGGGACCTGGACGAGGCGACGGCCCGGCAGACGCTGGAGGCCTTCTCCAAGCTGTGCACGGAGGAGCTGGCGAAGAGCTTCGATGAGTCCGAGCACAACCCGCCGCAGTTGATCAACGGCGAGGTGAAGCTGCCCCCCGGCCTCAAGGCGGCGATGGGCTCCTTCTATGACGCGGGCATGCACCTGCTGGAGCAGCCCCCGCACCTGGGCGGCATGGGCGCGCCGCCGTCGCTGGGCTGGGCCGCGTTCGAGCTGCTGCTGGGCAGCAATCCGTCGCTGGCGTTCTTCACGCTGGGCAACCTGCTGGTGCGCATCATCGAACGGCTGGGCACGGAGTCGCAGAAGAAGCGCTTCCTGGCGAAGATGATGGAGCGCAACTGGAGCGGCTCCATGGTGCTCACCGAGCCCGACGCCGGCAGCGACGTGGGCGCCGCGCGCACGAAGGCCCGGCACGTGGACGGCGACCTGTGGGAGATCGAAGGCGTCAAGCGCTTCATCACCAACGGCGAGTCGGACATCGCGGAGAACATCATCCACATGGTGCTGGCGCGTCCGGAAGGCGCCGCGCCGGGCACCAAGGGCCTGTCGCTGTTCGTCGTGCCCAAGTACTGGGTGAACGAGGACGGCAGCATGGGTGAGCACAACAACGTCGTGTGCACCAAGCTGGAGAAGAAGATGGGCCTGAAGGGGTCCGTCACGTGCGAGCTGACGTTCGGCGACGGCAAGCCCACGCGCGGCCTGCTGCTGGGCGAGGTGCACGACGGCATCCGGCAGATGTTCCACATCATCGAGAACGCGCGCATGGCGGTGGGCCTCAAGTCCATGGCCGCGCTGTCCGCGGGCTACTTCCGCGCGCTGTCGTTCGCGAAGGACCGCGTGCAGGGCAGCGACCTGGCGAAGGCGCGCGACAAGTCCGCGCCGCGCGTCACCATCCTCCAGCACCCGGACGTGCGCCGCATGCTGATGGCGCAGAAGGCGCACGCGGAGGGCATGCGCGCGCTGTGTCTGTTCACCGCGTCCGCGCAGGACCAGGTGGAGATCCAGGGCGGTCACCGCTCCACCGCCGCGGGTGAAGCGGACGTGCTCAACGACATGCTGCTGCCGCTGGTGAAGGGCTACTGCTCGGAGAAGGCGTACGAGCTGCTGTCGCTGTCGCTCCAGGTGCACGGCGGTTCGGGCTACCTGACGGACTACCCGGTGGAGCAGTACATCCGGGACCAGAAGATCGACTCGCTCTACGAGGGCACCACGCACATCCAGGCGTTGGACCTGCTGATGCGCAAGGTCGCTCGCGATGGCGGCGCGACGCTCCAGGGCCTGCTGTCTCGCATCCGTGAGACGGCCGAGGGTGAAGAGGGCGGCCCGGAGCTGAAGACCGAGCGCGCCGCGCTGGGCGAGGCGTTGGGGCAGTTGGAGACGATGCTCGGCACGCTGATGGGCAAGCTGGGCGAGTCCGTCTACCACGTGGGCTTCCAGGGCAACCGCGTGCTGGCCGCCGTGGCGGAGGTCGTCATCGGCTGGCTGCTGGTGCGCCACGCCGCCGTCGCGCTGGACCGGATGAAGTCCAACCCCGGCGACAAGGCGTTCTACGGCGGCAAGGTGGCCAGCGCCCGCTGGTTCTGCCACGAGGTGCTGCCCGGCATCGCCCACGCCGCTCGCATGGTGGAGAACGGCAACCTGGACCTGATGGACGTGCCGGAAGAGTCTTTCTAGTCCTCCTCCCGGATGGGGCCCGAAGGTCGGTAGCGACACGTCCTTCGGGCCTTCGGAGCGGTGAGGGCCCGGGTCAAGGTTCCAGGTCGGCGACAGAGAAGGTGTAGTCGCCAATGCCGTTGCTGAAGAGGATCGCCGAGGCGACGAACAGCTCGACCGTATGACGGCCTTCCTGCATCCCCCGGAGGTCGAACGTGTCGTCCCTCTTGCTGATTTCGTACATCTCCGACTGATACAGCAGCTCGCCCCCGGGGCCGCGCACCCGCATGCCGCATTTGCTGGTGGCACCGCCGCAACTCAGCCGGTAGGCGCGGCCCGCGACGGCGTCCAGCGCGAAGACGTCGAGATCGCCGTAGGGCTCGATGCTCCCCGAGACGGTGGTGCCGACGGGCACCAGGGTGGCTTCCGTGAGGGTGTTCGCGAAGTCGTCCGGCCCCCGGTCCAGCAGCGAGTATTTGTAGGAAGGGTGGAAAGTAGAGCTGCTGGGGTAGCGCTCCACGCGGGCGTACACGGTGCCCCCCTGCGTGGCGAGCACGCCCGACTGGTAGGACGAGACACTCCCCGTGCCCACCGAGCCCGGCAACTCCAGCCCGTCCGCGCCGAGGAGCGTGACCCTGCAGCTCGGGGTGTAGCCAGCCATCAATCCATGGCAGGTGAATCGGTAGATGCGTCCGGCCGTGACGTGGAACGAGAACAGGTCCACGTCGTCAGGGTTGTCCAGGTTCGCGGCCACCGATTGGAAGGGCTCCATGGGCTCCACGGGCGTCGCGGCCTCGATGGAATCCCCATGGTCATCCCCCTCGCGCACGTTCCGCTTGCAGGACATGCCCGCCGGGACGTAGCCCTGGGGACAACTGCACGCGACCTGTTCGGAGGACGGCACGCACTGGCCCGGACCGCAGTCGACGTCCTCGCACGGGTCCGGCTGCGGGGCTTCGGCGCTACAAGCGCAGAGGACGGCGAACGCGAGTGCCTTCGCCAGGGAAGAAACAGAACGCAACATGCAGTGGACTCCAGCGGAGGCCCGGCCCCAATTCCCCCCGCGCGAATGTAGTCCGCGAAAGGGCCACAGGGCCAACAGGCCCGCGCCCTGAAAGCCGCGCGCGGAAGCATTCCAAGCACTGCCGCCCCGGGCCGGCTTCCGCTGGCCTGGGGCCGCACGGGTGTGGTCGTCGGGAGACACACCTGGAGGCCACCGCCTGGGGATGGAGGGGCGGTGGGGCTGGCCCGGGGTTCGCATTGAGGGTCGGGCGTGATGCTCACCGCCCTCACTGCCCTGGCCCTCGCGGCCACCGTCACCAACACCGAGACCGTGCACGACGTGGAGCCCTTTGGCGGCCACGTCGTCGCGTGCACCGAAGGCGGCCTGGAGGTGTTCACGCCCGCCGGCCGCTCCGTGCGCGTGCTCACCGTCGAGGATGGCCTTCCCAGCCACTTCTGCCGCGCGCTGGAGTCCACGGGCGACCGGCTCTTCGTGGCCACTGATGAGGGACTCGTGTCGCTGGACACGCGCTTCCAGGTGACGCCCGTGATGGACGTGCGCTGGCAGGCGCTGCCCGCCGCCGAGGACGCGAGCACGCCGGACTATGTGAGCCGGTTGGAGTCGCTGGCCGCCGTGCTGGCTCCGGGCGCCACGTACACCGCGTTCTCGCCCCGGTTCGCCGGCACCGCCGAGGGCCGCCTGTTCGAGCTGGGCACTTCGCGCGCGTGGGCACTGCCCGGTCCGGTGCGCTTCCTCTCCGACACACGCGATGGCGTGGACGTGGGCACGAGCGAAGGCGCGTTCTCCATCGACTCGGGTGGGCGCCTCGCGGCGGTGGGCTCCGTGCCCACGGGACCCTTGTCGTTCACCGTCACGAAGCACGGCGTGCGCATCGTGGGGAGTCACGGCGACGTGCGCGCCTGGGGCGCCTCCGAGGAAGCAGCGAGCGTTCCCGCGGGCGCCACCGTGTTGAACGGTGACTGGGTGGGCACGCACGCTTCGGGGGTCTTCCTTCGCGAGGCGAAGGGCTGGCGCCGCGTCACGCCCACCGGGCAGCTCTGCGGCAATCACATCACCGCGCTCGCTCGGCATCAGGGCCGGCTCGTCGTGGGCACGTTCGACCGGGGTGCTTGCTGGCAGCGCGATGACGGCCGGTGGCAGACCGTCCGCACGCCCGCGCTTCCCAGCAACCAGGTGCTGGGCATCACCAGCGATGGACAGAACCTCTACGTCGCCACCACGTATGGCCTGGGCTTCCACGATGGGAAGACCTGGACGCAGGTGGCCTACGGCGGCCGCAACCCCGTGGCCCTCGGGAAGCTGTCCGTGCTCGGTGCGTCACGGGTGCTCGACGGGGTGGCGCTCGCGGATGGACGCGGACTGTCCGTGGTCACCCCGGGCAGCTCACCCCTGTCGCTGGTGAAGCGATTGCCCCTGCCTGAAGGCTGGAGCGAACACCCCTCCGTCGCGGAAGGCTCCGGCCGCTTCCTGTGGATGGGCAGCGAGGACCGGGGCCTGCTGCGCTGGGACGGCGAGCGCTGGCAGCGCTTCCACGACGGCCGCGACCTCACCGACAACTGGGTGACCGCGCTGTCCACCGACGCGCAAGGACGCGCCATCGCGGGCACCTGCCAGGACGGCTTCAGCTACTTCGACGGCGCGAAGTGGACGCGCGTGCGCACCGCGTCCGGCCTGCCCTCCCCCGCCATCGTCTCCACCGCGCTCGTGCCCGGTGGAGCGCTGGTGGGCACGCTGCTCGGCGCGTCGTACTTCGATGCGGGCACGGGCGCCGTGCACGCCCTGCCCCGGCTGGCGGATCCGCGCGTGTACGCGGTGCTCCCGGAAGGCGACTCCGCCTTCTTCGGCACCGAGGGCGGCCTGTCGCGCTCCACCTGGAAGCCCGCGTCCACCGCCGTCAGTCAGCGCTGATGCCCCCTACGCCGGCTTCGGAGGCGGTGCGCGCGCCGCCAGCTCGCGCTCCACGTACAGCCGCAGGATGTGCATGAAGTCCTGCGCGTTGGTCACCACGCCGAACGCCTGGTGCGTGCCCCGGTCCTTCAGCTTGCTCACCACGAACTCGGAGGAGTCCACGCAGATGGTGGGCAGCTCGCGCAGGCTGCCGTCCTTCTCCGCCACGAACGCCGGCAACATGTTCCCCGTCGCGATGGCGTGCAGCGCCGTGGCGATGAGCACCGCCATCGTCGCCTTCACCGCGTGCCGGCGCATCGCGTCCTGCGCCGCCAGGTTGTCCGTCACCACGTCCGGCAACGGGCCGTCATCCCGGATGGACCCCGTCAGCACGAAGGGCACCTTGTGCACCACGCACGCATGCATGATGCCGTTGGTGATGATGCCCGCCTCCACCGCCTTCGCGATGGAGCCCGCCTGCCGCACCCGGTTGATGGCCCGCATGTGCAGCCCGTGCCCGCCGGACGTCGCCTCGCCCGCGCCACTCATCCCCAGCGTGGTGCCGAAGATGGACGCCTCGATGTCGTGCACCGCCACCGCGTTGCCCGCCAAGAGCGCCCCCACGAAGCCGTTCACCACGAACCACGTCATGTCCGCGCGCGCCCGCGAGTGCACCAGCGCCGGCCCCGTCACCCAGATGGGATAGCCGCCCCGCTCGCGCTCCTCCACCAACAGCCGCGCCATGTGCGCGTAGTCGATGGGCTTCTCGCGCGACACCTCGCTCGTCATGAACTTGAACTCGCCGTCCCCGCCCTCCGCCAGGTACGCCATGTTCACGTACACGCCCTCGCGGCCGTCCTCCGCGCGCCCCACCACCACGCGCTCGCCCGCCTTCACCCGCCGGCCCTCGCGCACCCACAGCTCCCCTTGCGCATCCAACACCAGCGCCCCGTCCATGCGCGGCTCGCGCGGCATCCGCCACCGCCCGTCCACCCGCACGTACGTGGGCAGGTTCGTCGTGGTGAAGAAGCCCTCGGGCAGCACGCCGTCCGCGGGCGCCGGCGTGAAGCGCGCGTCCGGGAAGTCGCCAAACCGCGCCGCCGTGAAGTCGGGATGAGCAATGGTCGTCACCCCGCCACCA
>NZ_RAWD01000235.1:0-15719 GCF_003612065.1 Corallococcus sp. CA047B | reverse complement strand
CTTCGGTGGACTCCAGGACGGGGCGGCTTGCGCGGCGGCCCATCATCCCGGGAGGGCCCGGGGGCTACAAGCCACCTGGGGAGGGTGCGATGCGCGTCCGTCGCTACCGGATGTCGAGGATGCGGCCCTGGCCGTCGATGAGGTAGGTCGCGCCTCCGTCCAGCATGACAGTGTCCGGGGGCATGTCGCAGCGTTTGATGTTGGCGTCGAAGCTGACGAGGTACAGGTCGTCGCTGACCTTGTTGATGTAGACGTCGAAGACGTCGCGGCGACTCAAACAGCGCACGAGGCCGTCATGGTTGCCGGACGCCTTCGCGCCGGGGGGAAAGAAATCCGCGAGCGCGACCTGGAAGGCGGCCAACGTGGGGCCATCCAGAGTGGTGGTGGCAACGAAGGCCTTGGGGTCGGGGTCCCGGATGCGGTCACCGACCTCGGGGGGGATGCGCTCCGGTCTCTGGTATTTGTAGTAGCCGAAGAAGCTGCAGCCTTGCAGCAGGGCGCAGGCCCCGAGCCCCAGAAGCACCAAGCCCAGTCTTCGCGGCGGCGTGCGCACGTTCATGGCGTCCAGTCCTGCCCGTCGTAGAGGTCGATGAGGCCCTGGTCGTTGTTGACCGAGCCGATGGGAACCCAGACTCCATCGCGAAGCGCGGCCACCACACGGTCGGCGTAATCGTATTTGTAGGAGCGGCACTCGCCGGCCTGCTCCCGGTAGAAAAGCAGCAGCTCACGGCGGAGGACCTTGCCGGTTCGTGCATCCGCGATCCGGGTGGGCACCCACCGTCGCGCTTCGCCCAAATCGGGCTCGGAGAAGCGCCGATTGTGGGGGTGGCTGTGGCCGCGGCCCAGGATGATGGCATCCAGATGCTGGGGATCATCCACGCTGGAGGGAACCAGGCAGGACTTCGTGCGGCCAACGCCCGAGCCCTGAATATCGGACAGGTGGCTGAGATAGAACGCGTCCTCGGCGCTCGAGTAATAGATCAACGCGCAGTACTCAATCCCGTACACACCCGACGATGCTCCAGGTTGCCGGGTGATCAGGTCACAGGCGCTCCCGGCCAGCTCCGCCGTGGACTTGAAGGGACCCGCGAGAGGGCCGGTGACCTGCACCTGTCCGTTCGGCAGCCGTCGCACCCGGACGTCAGGGCTCGGTGTGGAGCAGCCCACCATCATGGCGAGCAATCCCAGCCGCACCAGGCGGCAGCTTCGCTGAATCCCCATCGTCGGTGTCTTGGCTGGAAACCTGTCTCCCGGGGATTGCTCACTATCATTTCAATTCGTGCAATTCAAGAAGATGGGCTTAAAGCTGACAGACTGGAAATAGGGTAAAGAAGGACCCGTTACGGGGCAAGCAGGCATTCTGCGGGTGGAAATACTACCTCCAGGGTCCTGAACTTCCAACAGGACCCTGGAGATGTCCTCCCGGTGCTCCGCCGCCTGGAGGGCCCGGGGGCCTCCGTCCGCCGGTCCGCACTCGCGGGCTCCCAGAGGTCGGCCCGTGAACACCGGTGTCCCGGGTGGCCAAGGGATGCTCCCCGGACCCGCGCGTGCGCATTAACAGGGGCACACATGGCTCAATCGACTGAAGCACGTTCCCTCGCGCCGCGACTGGGTGCCTGGGTGGAGGATGGACCCTCGGTGCGCTGGCGCGTCTGGGCACCCGGCCACAAGCAGGTGGAGGCCGTGGTGTACGACGCGGACGACCGCGTCCTGCGCACGCTGCCGCTCACCCCCGAAGCGGACGGCTGCTTCGGCGGCGTGCTGGCCGAACAGGGCGCGGGCCTGCGCTACAAGCTCCGCCTGGACGGGGGAGACCCGTTCCCCGACCCGTGGTCGCGCTCCCAGCCCGCGGGCGTGCACGGCCCCTCCGAGGTCGTCGTCTCCGACCACGGCTGGACGGACTCGCACTGGAAGGGGCCGGATCCGAAGTCCCTCGTCATCTACGAAGTCCACGTGGGCACCGCCACGCCGGAGGGCACCTTCGAGGCCTTCATCCCGAAGCTCGCGCACCTGCGGGAGCTGGGCGTGAACACGCTGGAGCTGTTGCCCGTGGCCAGCTTCCCCGGCGCGCGCAACTGGGGCTACGACGGCGTGGACCTCTTCGCGCCGCAGGCTACCTACGGTGGACCCCGGGGCCTGCGCAGGCTCATCGACGCCGCGCACGCGCACGGCATCGCGGTGCTCATCGACGCCGTCTACAACCACTTCGGACCGGACGGGAACTACCTGGGCGCGTACTCGCCCCACTACTTCACGAAGACGCACCACACGCCCTGGGGCGACGCGGTGAACTACGACAGCGAGGGCAGCCACTTCGTGCGCTCGCTCGTGCTGTCCAACGTGGAGATGTGGATCCGCGACTACCACGCGGACGGCCTGCGCCTGGATGCCGCGCACGCGCTGGTGGATGACGGCCAGCCGCACCTGCTCGCCGAAATCGTCGAGCGCGCCCACGCCGCCGGCAACGGCCGCCGCGTCGTCATCATCGCGGAGGACGAGCGCAACGAGCGCAAGCTCGTCACCCCCGTGAAGGACGGCGGCTACGGCCTGGACGGCGTCTGGGCGGATGACCTGCACCACCAGCTGCGCCGCGCCTTCGCGGGAGACCACGAGGGCTACTACCAGGACTACACCGGCAGCGCGGAGGACATCGCCACCACGCTGCGCCAGGGCTGGTTCTACCAGGGCCAGAAGTCCCAGAACCTGGGCCACGCGCGCGGCACGTCGTCCGAGGGCCTGGCCCCGTGGCACTTCGTCCACTGCATCCAGAACCACGACCAGGTGGGCAACCGGCCCTTCGGCAACCGGCTGTCGGAGGACGTGTCCCCGGCCGCCTACCGCGCCATGAGCACGCTGCTCCTCCTGTCGCCGTTCACCCCATTGCTCTTCATGGGCCAGGAGTGGAACGCGCGCACGCCGTTCCTCTACTTCACGGACCACAACGCGGAGCTGGGCAAGCTCGTCACCGAAGGGCGCCGCAAGGAGTTCTCTGGCTTCTCGCGCTTCAAGGGCGAGCAGGTGCCAGACCCTCAGGACCGCGACACCTTCACCCGCTCCACGCTGGACTGGAGCGAGCCCGAAGCCCCGCGGCATGCGGGCGTGCATGCGCTCTACAAGGAGCTGCTGCGCCTGCGCGCCACGGAGCCCGTGCTCACCAACCGCCAGGGCACCCATGACGCCCGCGCGCTGGGCCCGGACGCCTTCGTGCTGGAGCGCCGCGCGGAGGGCGACACGGTGCTCATCATCGTGAACCTCCGGGGCTCGCTGGTACACGCGCTGCCGCCGCACGCGAGCGCGGGCATCGTGCTGTGGAGCGAATCCCCGCGCTTCGGGGGCACCGTGGAGGGCTCACCACTGACGGGCAACATCGTGCGGCTGGAGGGCCCTTCGGCCGCGGTGGTGAAGCTGCGCGAGTAGCAAAGCCAGACACAGGGTCAAGAACCCGCACGCATCGCGAGACATGAATCCACCCACGGCCCGTCACCCCGCAAGAGGGGCAGACGGGCCGTGGTGTCTCCAGGGCTGAAACAACGCATGTCTGGGAATGGACCTGTCGGCGATCCGGTACTCGGGTCCGCCACAACGTGCAGGACGCGTCGCGCGCCGTTCGGGAGGGCGGGGACTTCCTTGGAGTCCCCCCGCGCCCGGTAGCGCCAGCGGCACCGACGCCAGCAGGTCCACGTGCCGCGAGCGGCCGCGCGACGTCACGGGTCTGGCCTTGTTCGCCGGGCCCCTGGAGACGTGCGTCTTCTTTCGGCCCTGTCGTGAGGAAGTACCTTGTCCCAATCGCATGGGTTGAAGGCATCCCGGGGGGGATGGAAGCGTCATGCCGCACGCACGGGCGCGTTCGCGCTGCTCGTGTCCGCGGCCCCCGCGCTCGCCGCGTCGGGTTTCAGCGCCGTCACCGCCAGTGGAAACGACGGCAACCCGCCGTCGGCCACCATCGACGGCAACCTCGCCACGCGCTGGTCCAGCCTGGGCGTGGGCCAGTGGCTCCGGGGCGACCTGGGCGCCGTGAAGTCGCTGTCCGCCGTGGACATCGCCTGGCACGAAGGCAACAAGCGCACGAACACGTTCGTCCTCGCCACGTCCACCGACGGGGCCACCTGGACGACCGCGGTCTCCACGAAGTCGTCCGGCACCACCGCCAACCCCGAGCGCTACAGCTTCGCTGCCCGGGACGCGCGGTACGTGCGCGTGACGGTCAACGGCAACTCGCTCAACACCTGGGCCAGCATCGCGGAGTGGGCCGCCATCACCGGTGACGTCACGGCGCCCGCGGGCAAGGACCGCTTCGGCGTCACCATGCTCTACCCGACGAAGTCGGGCGGGGAGGCGTGGGCGCTGGCGGACTCCGCCACGTCGGACAAGCGGTTCGACCCGCAGAACCCCATCACGAAGAACAGCGACGGCTCCTGGAAGATGAAGGACTCGCAGGTGCGCATGAGCGTCTTCACGTCCACCGGCTACGACGACAACAAGATTCCCACGTACGACCGGGACGTGCTCGCGAGCCGGGGCTACATGCAGGCCGCGAACGACTGGAAGAACATCGAGATGACCGGCTTCGTGAAGTTGAACAGCGTGTCCGACACGTCCGACAACTTCGACTGGTACGCCCGGGGCGGCAAGCACAACGACGACCACTCCGGCTGTGAAGGCAGCAGCTACAAGGCGGGCTTCCACTACGACGGCCGCGCGCGCTGGCAGAAGGAGACCTGGCATGTCTCCTATGAGCAGACGCCCTACAAGCCCGCCACCTCCGCGCTCAAGGGCCGCTGGGTGGGCTTCAAGTCGGTGATGCGCAACATCACCGTCAGCGGCCAGACGGCCGTGAAGCTGGAGATGTACGTCAACGAGAACGCGGACAAGGTGACGTGGAAGAAGGTCTACGACTACACCGACGCGGGCAAGTGGGGCGGCGACGCGCAGCACTGCGGCGGCGCCACCGGACCCATGGCCATTACCTGGGGCGGCCCCATCGCGGTGTTCCGCTGGGACAACGCGAACGACGTGGACTTCAAGTGGCTGAGTGTTCGTGAAATCCAGCCCTAGGCGGTGAGGGAGACCCCTCGGGAAACCCGGAGTTCGCGCGGCCTGACGCAAGACGGCAGGCCGCGCGCCCGGCGACCGGAGGGGCCGGGTGGGGCTTTCCATCGACAGGGGGCGCGGGGGTGGGCAGCATGGCGCCGCCATGAACGTCGACCAAGCCCTCGCCTCGTCCGAACGCATCTGGGAGCAGGAAATCCTGCCCGCGCTCGAGCGCTACATCCGCATCCCCAACAAGTCGCCCGCCTTCGACCCGGACTGGGTGAAGACGGGCCACATGGAGCAGGCCGTCCAGCTCATCTCCGACTGGTGCCGCGCGCAGGCCGCGCACCTGCCGGGGCTGACGGTGGAGGTGGTGCGGCTGAAGACGCCGGATGGCAAGGAGCGCACGCCCGTCATCTACATGGAGGTTCCCGGCACGCGCGGCGACGACACCGTGCTGCTGTACGGCCACCTGGACAAGCAGCCGGAGATGACCGGCTGGCGCGAGGGCCTGACGCCGTGGACCCCCGTGCGCGAGGGCGACAAGCTCTACGGGCGCGGCGGCGCGGATGACGGCTATTCGGCGTTCGCGTCGCTGTCCGCGCTGCGGCTGCTCAAGGAGCAGGGCGTGCCGCACGCGCGCTGCGCCGTGGTCATCGAGGCGTGCGAGGAGTCCGGCAGCTACGACCTGCCCGCGTACATCGAGGCGCTCGCGCCGCGCATCGGCAAGCCGTCGCTGGTGGTGTGCCTGGACTCGGGCTGCGCGAACTATGATCAGCTCTGGATGACCACCAGCCTGCGCGGCATGGTCGCGGGCAACCTGCGCGTGGACATCCTCACGGAGGGCGTGCACTCCGGTGACGCGACGGGCGTGGTGGCGTCGTCCATGCGCATCATGCGGCAGCTGTTGTCGCGCGTGGAGGACGAGCAGACGGGCCACATCAAGGTGGACGCGCTGCACACGCAGATTCCGGAGGGCCGGCGTGAACAGGCGAAGGCGGCGGCCCGGACGCTGGGCGACGAGCTGTACACCAAGTTCCCCTGGGTGGAGGGCTCGGCCCCGGTGACGAAGGACGGCGAGGAGCTGGTGCTCAACCGCACCTGGCGCCCGGCGCTGGCGGTGACGGGCGTGGAGGGCATGCCGGCGCTCGCGAGCGCGGGCAACGTGCTGCGCCCCTTCACCACGCTGAAGCTGTCCATGCGCATTCCTCCGCGCGTGGACCCCAAGGCGGCGGCGAAGGCGCTGAAGGACGTGCTGGAGAAGGACCCGCCCTACGGCGCGAAGGTGACGTTCGACGGGGACAAGGCGAGCGTGGGCTGGGACGCGCCGCCGCTGGCCGGCTGGCTGTCGCGCGCGGTGGAGTCCGCGTCCACGTCCTGCTTCGGCAAGTCCGCCATGGCGATGGGCGAGGGCGGCACCATCCCCTTCATGGGCATGCTGGGCGAGCGCTTCCCGGAGGCGCAGTTCCTCATCACCGGTCTGCTGGGGCCGGGCAGCAACGCGCACGGGCCCAACGAGTTCCTGCACATCCCCACCGGCAAGAAGCTCACCGCCGGCGTGGCCAGCGTCATCGCGGAGCATTTCAAGCGGTAGCGCGCCAAATCTGGAGTCTGGAGGCGGGGCTCCACGGGCCCCGCCTTCGGACGCAGCGACGTCACCGGAGGCTTCATGCCGAGCACGCCCCGCAGGGCCACCCAGGTCCGAGCGCAGCCCCTCATCGCGGTCCGCGACGTCGCCGCGAGCAGCCAGTGGTACCAGTCGCTGCTGGGCTGCGAGGGCACGCACGGCGGTGACGAGTACGAGATGCTCGTCAGCAACGGCGAGCCCGTGCTGCAACTGCATGCCTGGGATTTGGAGGAGCACCCGAACCTGGTGGGGCCGGACTCGGCGCCGCATGGGCACGGCGTCCTGCTGTGGTTCGAGACCACGGACTTCGAGGCCTCGGTGGAGGCGGCGCGGGGCCTGAAGGTGGAGTGGGTGGAAGCGCCCCACGAGAACCGGAACTCACGCCGCTGGGAGTTCTGGGTCCGCGACCCGGATGGCTACGTCGTCATCCTGTCGGCGGAGTCACGCCGGCGCGCCTGAGCGGACGTCGGCGCAGGTGCTGGGGGCCACCGGACCGGCGGCGGAAAGGGCGCCTCAACGCCCCGTCTTGATGCCCAGGGACGACGTGGGCGGCGGCTTCTTGGACGTGTTCGACGGCCGCGCCGCCCGGCGTTGCAGCGCCACCGCCACCGTGGGCGCATCCGCCGCGGACACCTGCCGCGTCACCGGCTCATACCCGTTGAGCGCGAGCGTCACCGCCACCGACGGCTCGCCCGGCACCAGCGGCAGGGCCACCGGCGTGGTGCCGCGCTCCTCGCCCGCCACCTGCACCGTGGCGCCCGGCGGTTCGCTCGTCACCATCAGGCGCACCGGCTGGGCCGGGGTGGGACGCGCGGGCGCCTCGGGCGGCGTGTGCCCCTGGGCCTCCTCCGGCGTCCGGGTGACCGTCGCCACCGGCGGTGGGGGGACGGCCGTCTGCGTGCCGCGCAGCCACACCACCGCCGCGCCGCCCAACATCAGGGCCACGCCACCCGCCACATACGGCAGCCACGTGCGCCGCTTCGGCGCCACCGGGGCCAGGGCCGCGGTGCCACGCGTGGCCTCGGGCTCCACGCGCGTGGGCGGACGGGACGGTGGCCCCACCAGCTTCGACGCGCGCGACGACGCGAGCCCCCGCGCGCCTGACGTGGGCATGCCGTTGCGCGAGGAGTTGGACTGCGAATCCAGGTCCGCGTCCTCCGCCAATTGGTCCAGCTTCGACGGGTCGGACTCCGTGGCGATGCGCTCCGCGTACAGGCCCCGCAGGTACGCGGCCAGGTGCGCGCTGCTGGACGGCAGCCGCAGGTTGAGCGCGTAGTCCTCCAGCGCCAGCCGGAACGCGGCGCAGTCCGGGTAGCGGCCCTCCGCCGTGGGCGCGAGCGCCTTGAGCAGCACCTCGTCCAGGCCGGGCGGCAGCTTCGGGTTGAGCTGCGACGGCGGCGGAATCTGGCAGTCGCGCACCAGCCGCAGCGTCATCAGGTCCGTGTCGCCCTTGAAGAGGCGCTTGCCGGTGAGCAGCTCCCACATCACCACGCCCAGCGCGAACTGGTCGCTGCGGCCGTCCACCGGCTGGCCGTTGGCCTGCTCCGGGGACATGTACGGGTACTTGCCCTTGAGCACGCCCGTCGCGGTCTGCTGCCCGCTGGTGGCCGCCTTCGCCACGCCAAAGTCGATGACCTTCACGCCCCCGTCGAACCCGACGAGCACGTTCTGCGGCGACACGTCCCGGTGCACCAGTTGGAGCGGCTGGCCCTGACCGTCGCGAGCGCCGTGCGCGTACGACAGGCCCGCCGCCGCGTCCGCGATGATGCGGATGACCAGCCCCACCGGCAGCGGCTTCTCCTGCTTGCGCGCGAAGCGGTCCAACCGCCGCACGTCCTCGCCCTGCACGTACTCCATCGCCAGGCAGTGACGGCCTTCAATCTCCGTCAGGTCCAGGATGGTGATGAGGTTCGGGTGCGACAGGCGCGCGACGAGCCGCGCCTCCTCCAGGAACATGTCCAGGAACTCTTCGTCCTCGGCCAGGTGCGGGAGGATGAGCTTGAGGACGACCAGGCGCTCGAAGCCCGTCCCATGCTCCTGCGCCAGGAACACCTGTCCCATCCCGCCCGAGGCGATTTTTTTCAGCAGCTCATATTTCCCGAACGCGACCGCCATCTGAGCGGAAGGATATCGCTCTTTCTCACCGGGCAGGAAACAGCCGATTTCCAAAAAGACCGGGAGCCTGTCCGGCAGGGAGGGGCCTGCCTCACTACCCAAGGGGGTGGCGGGCAGGCAGGCAGACCTCGGATGTCCGGTGCTTCACGCCTTCATCTTGTAGCCGGAGCGCAGCACGCCGTACGTGATGCCGGTGGCCACCGCGGCGGTGCCCGCGAGGATGGTCCCTCCGACGAGCGGGGAGAACAGGCTGCTGCCCAGCATCCCGTAGCGCAGGCCCTCCACCATGTAGACCATCGGGTTGAAGAGGCTGACCTGGCTCCAGGGCGAGGGCAGCTCGCGCACCGAATAGAAGACGCCGCCCAGGAACGTGAGCGGAAGCATCACGAACGTGGGGAAGAAGTTGATCTGTTCGAACTTCTCCGCCCACACGGCGGCGAGCATGCCCAGCACGCTGAACACGTAGCTGGACAGCAGGAGGAAGTAGAGCGTCGCCAGCGGGTGCATCAGGCTGAAGCCGGAGAACACCGACGCGACCATCCACGTGAGCAGGCCCACGACGAGGCCGCGAATCATCGCGCCGCCGATGAAGCCCACCATCAGCTCACCGGGCCCCAGCGGGGCGACGAGCAGGTCCACCACGGTGCCTTGAATCTTGGTGATGAACAGCGAGGAGCTGCTGTTGAGGAACGCGTTGTTCGCGATGCCCAGGAACACGAGCCCCGGCACGATGAAGTGCAGGTACGGGTGGCCTTCCACCTCGTGCACGCGGCCGGAGATGGAGTAGCCGAAGACGATGAAGTACAGCGTGGTGCTGATGAGGGGCGACAGGACGGTCTGGCCCGGCACGCGCATGAAGCGCCGGACCTCCTTCGCGAACAGCGTCTGCATCCCGAGGACGTTCATGGGGTGTGGGGCAATTCTTCCGGAAGGGCGGGGGTGTCAGGCGGCCTGGTTCGGGCGGCCGCGGAGGATTTCGATGAGCACGTCTTCCAGGCGCGAGCGGCGCGTCTCCACCTCGGAGACGGGCAGCCCGTCCGCGTAGAGCGAGCGGAGCAGCTCACCGGAGGGCGCGCAGTTCTCCCGCTCCACGTACGTGAGCGTGCGGCGGTCCGGCGACAGGCTCGCGGCGAAGCGCTGGCCGGCGGCGGGCATGGCGGGCAGGGCTTCGGAGAAGGTGACGACCAGGCGCTTCTCCCCGAAGCGGCGCAGCAGCGACGCCTTGTCCTCTACCATCAGGAGGCGGCCCTCGTTGATGATGCCCACGCGGTCGGCCAGCTCCTCCGCCTCTTCCAGGTAGTGGGTGGTGAGGACGATGGTGGTGCCCTCGCTGGCGATCTTCTTCACGTACGTCCACAGGTCGCGGCGCAGCTCCACGTCCACGCCCGCGGTGGGCTCGTCCAGGAACACGAGCTTGGGGCGGTGCACCAGCGCCTTGGCGATGAGCAGCCGGCGCTTCATGCCGCCGGACAGGGCGCGCGTGAGCGAGTCCTTCTTGGCCTGGAGGTTGAGGGCGGTGAGGACCTCGTCCACGCGCGCGTCGTCGCGCTTCTGGCCGTAGTAGCCCTGCTGGATGCGCAGCGACTCCGCGACGGAGAAGAACGGGTCGAAGTTGATCTCCTGCGGGACGAGCCCCACCTGGTAGCGGGGCCCCACGGGGTCCTGGTCCAGGTCCTTGCCGAAGACGCGCATGGTGCCGGCGGACTTCTTGACGAGCCCGCACACGCTGCCGATGAGGGTCGTCTTGCCGGCGCCGTTGGGGCCCAGGAGGGCGAAGATTTCTCCCGGCCGGATGGTGAGGTCCACGGCGTGGAGGGCGGTGAATTTTCCGTAGCTTTTGGAGAGGCCCTGCAGCTCCAGGGCGGGCGTCGTCGGCACGGGCTCGGACATGGCGGGCTTCCTCTAACACCTTCGCGCTGCGTTCGCTGGCCAAGCGGCCGGCCGTTCCGGGCCCCGTCCGCGTGACGCAGCCCGTCCAGCGGGACACGGGGAGTGCGTTCGCGCCTTGAGCCGGATGGGGCTCCCTGCTATCCGCACAGACCCGCTGACGCTTCGGCAGACACCCAGGAGGCCGCCATGGCCCAGAATTTCATCTTCACGATGCAGGACCTGCGCAAGGTCAAGAACAGCAAGGACATCCTCAAGGGGATCTACCTGTCGTTCTTCCCCGGCGCCAAGATTGGCGTGATTGGCCCCAACGGCTCCGGCAAGTCCACGCTGCTGCGCATCATGGCGGGCGTGGACACGGAGTTCTTCGGCGTCGCGAAGCCGGACCCCACGGTGAAGGTGGGCTACCTGGAGCAGGAGCCGCAGCTGAACACGTCCCTGGATGTGAAGGGGAACGTGGAGCTGGGTCTGAAGGAGATCCGTCAGGCGCTGGACCGCTTCAATGAAGTGAGCGCGAAGTTCGCGGAGCCCATGAGCGACGCGGAGATGGAGAAGCTGCTCGCGGAGCAGGCGAGGCTCCAGGACGCCATCGACGCGTCGAACGGCTGGGAGTTGGATCGCACGCTGGAGATGGCGATGGACGCCCTGCGGCTGCCCCCGGGCGACGCGGACGTGACGAAGCTGTCCGGTGGTGAGAAGCGCCGCGTGGCGCTCTGCCGCATCCTCTTGGAGAAGCCGGACCTGCTGCTGCTCGACGAGCCCACCAACCACCTGGACGCGGAGAGCGTCGCGTGGCTGGAGCAGGCGCTGAAGGCGTACACGGGGACCATCGTGTGCATCACGCACGACCGGTACTTCCTGGACAACGTGGCGGAGTGGATTTTGGAGCTGGACCGGGGCGAGGGCGTGCCCTGGAAGGGCAACTACTCCAGCTGGCTGGACCAGAAGCAGAAGCGGTTGGAGCTGGAGGAGAAGTCGGAGAGCCACCGTCAGAAGACGCTCAAGCGCGAGCTGGAGTGGGTGCGGGCGTCTCCGAAGGCGCGTCAGGCGAAGAGCAAGGCGCGCATCGCCGCGTACGAGGAGCTGTTCAACCAGTCGCAGCAGAAGCGGGACGTGACGGGCGAGGTGATGATTCCGCCGGGTCCGCCGCTGGGTGGGTTGGTGGTGGAGGCGAAGGGGCTGCGCAAGGCGTACGGCGACCGGCTGCTCATCGACGAGCTGAACTTCAAGCTGCCGCCGGGCGGCATCGTGGGCGTGATTGGTCCGAACGGCGCGGGCAAGACGACGCTGTTCCGGATGATGACGGGCACGGAGAAGCCGGACGCGGGCGAGCTGCGGATTGGCGAGACGGTGGTCATGGCCTACGTGGACCAGAGCCGCGACTCGCTGAACGGCGAGCAGTCGGTGTTCCAGGAGGTGAGCGGCGGGTTGGACCTCATCGACCTGGGCAAGGCGGGCACGGTGCCCAGCCGCGCGTACCTGTCGGGCTTCGCGTTCAAGGGAACGGATCAGCAGAAGCGGGTGAAGGACCTGTCGGGCGGTGAGCGCAACCGGCTGCACCTGGCGAAGATGCTCAAGAGCGGCGGCAACCTGCTGCTGCTCGACGAGCCGACGAACGACCTGGACGTGGAGACGCTGCGGAGCCTGGAGGACGCGCTGCTCAGCTTCGCGGGCTGCGCGGTGGTCATCAGCCACGACCGCTGGTTCCTGGACCGCATCGCCACGCACATCCTCGCGTTCGAGGGTGACAGCAAGGCGTTCTTCTTCGAGGGCAACTTCGAGGACTACGAAGCGGACAAGAAGAAGCGCCTGGGCCCGGACGCGCTGGAGCCGCACCGCATCCGCTACCGGCCGCTGCAGAAGAACTGAGACGTAGGTGTTGGCTCCGCCCCGGGATGACTGGGGCGGAGTTGTTCAAGGCCTGGAATCCTCCGCCATGGCCCCCATGTTCCCCCAGGGCGCCCTGCTGGCGGACCCTGCTGGTGGACAGTGTTTCCCACCGGGCTTCAAGGGCGGGGGCGGTGCCGCTATGGTCGTCCCCAGCGGGGGACCCGCCCGCCAGGAGCCATGAACTTCGTCTTCATCTCCCCCCACTTCCCGAGCCACTACTTCCACTTCGCCGTCGCGCTGCGCGAGCGCGGCGTGACCGTGCTGGGCATCGGTGACACGCCCTACGAATCCCTGCGTCCGGAGCTGCGCGAGTCCCTCCGCGAATACTTCTTCGTCCCCAGCCTGACGGACTACGACGCGCTCGTCCGCGCCACCGGCTACCTCACCTGGCGCCACGGCCGCGTGGACCGCATCGAGTCCCTCAACGAATCCTGGCTCGAAGTCGAAGCCCGCCTGCGCGAGGACTTCCACGCCCCCGGCCTCCAGCCCGCGGACATCCTCAAACTGCGCTCCAAGTCCGGCATGGCCGAGGTGTTCCACGCCTCCGGTGTCCCCCACCCGGACCTCCTGCGCGTGCGCGACGCCGACCAGGTGAAGACCTTCGCCGCTCGCGTGGGCTATCCGCTCGTGCTCAAGCCCGACGTGGGCGTGGGCGCCGCGCACACGTTCAAGGTCACCACCGACGCGGAGGTGGACGCCGCGCTCGCGCACCCGCTGCCCACCTCCTACGTGGCCCAGCCCTTCGTGCGCGGCACCATCGTCACCTACGACGGCATCGTGGACCGCCACGGCGCCATCGTCTTCACGCTCAGCCACGAGTACAGCGACGGCGGCATGGAGACCGTCACCGAACGGCGCGACATCTCCTTCTGGAGCCTCCAGAACATCCCCCCCGCGCTCGACGTGCTGGGCCGTCAGGTCGTCGCCGCCTTCGGTCTGCGCGAGCGCTGGTTCCACCTGGAGTTCTTCCGGCTGCCCGACGGACGCTTCGTCGTGCTGGAGGCCAACCTGCGCCCGCCCGGCGGCTTCATGACGGACATGATGAACTACACGTGCGACATCGACGTGTACCGGCTCTGGGCCCGCGTCGTGACGGGCGACCCGGTGGCGGACTTCCAGTACACGCCGCGCCACCACGTCTGCCACAGCGCGCGCCGTCACGGCCGCCGCTACAAACACACGCACGCGCAGATCGTGGAGCGGATGGGAAACGCACTCCTCGTCCACCGCGAGCTGCCGCCCATCTACCACAGCCTCCTGGGCGAGGAGATGTACCTCACCCGCCACGCGGACAAGGAAGCGATGCAGGAAGCCGTGCGCTTCATCCAGGCGACGGTGTGACGTGCGCCCTCAGCGCTCCGTCCAGGTGAGCGAATACACCGTGCCGTCCGCCTCCTCGCGAAGCTTCATCACGCGAGGCGCCTGCGCGCCGCCCACCTGGAGCACCGCCTCGAAGAGCGCCTCCGCGTAGCCGGGCGCATCGACGACGGAGTTGATCCGCAGCTCGTAGTGCGCGGGCCCGCGCTCGCTCAGCACGGCCTCCGTGTAGTTGTCCGTCCCGCGCAGCACCTCCGGAAGCCGCTGCGCCACGCGCTTCGGCCCCAACAGGCGCATCACGCTCATCACCGCGCGCCCCAGCAACGTGGCGCCGTAGCCCTCTACGTGCGCGCGCGCGAGCCGCCGGAACGCCTCCTCCCGGGTGAGGCCGGGGTAGGTCTCCTCGACGATGATGTTCAGGCACCGCGTCCAGAGGGGCACCGGGTAGAGCGGCAACAGCGGTCGGTCCAGGTCCACGCCGGCCTGCCGCAGCCGCTCGCGCAGGCGGGGAGATACCTGCCCGCGCAGGCCGTGCTGGAGCAGTCCTTCCACCACCTGCACGTAGACATGCCGCTGCTCGGGCGGCACCGACCGGGGTGTGCGCGTCACGGACGCGGGCTCAACCGAGCAGCCACTGCATGGCGCCCGGCAGCCGGCGCTGCCAGTCCTTCTCGTGGTGCTCGCCGCCGGGCTCCAGCACCAGGGACACCTCGTGGTCGCCGTAGCCCAGGCCCTTGAGGTGGTGGAAGAAGTCGCGCGTGCGCTGGCCGTAGTCCAGCGGCAGGCCGCCCACGTGGATGGACTCGGTGGCGCCCGCGTCCAGGTAGATGCGCGTCCACCGCTGGCTGTGCGCGCGCCACGCGTCGAACAGCCGGTTCTGGCTCCACATCACCGTGGGCGACAGCGCGCCGATGCGGCCGAACACCTGCGGGAACTTCCACCCCAGGTACAGCGAGATGAGCCCGCCCAGCGACGAGCCCATGGTGCCCGTCCACTCGCTGCCCGTGCGCGTGCGGTACGTCCGGTCGATGTACGGCTTGAGCTCCTCCACGAGGAAGCGCCCGTAGGCCTCGCCGCGCGCGACGACGCCGTTGCGAGGCTCGTCCCACGGCGAGTACTCCTGGAAGCGGCCCGGCCCGGAATCCACCGCGACGATGATCCACGGCTCCATCCGGCCCGCGCTCACGCCCTCTTCGAGGACGCGGTTGGCGCACCACGTGTCGAAGACGGCGGACTCCGGATGCGCGAACACGTTCTGCCCGTCGTGCATGTAGAGCACCGGGAAGCGGTGGTCCTTCCAGGCGTCGTAGGTGTCCGGCGTGTAGATGCGGACGGTGCGGTTGAATCCCTCCTGGGGAGAGGGGAAGTGGCGAAGGATGTGGACGTGGCCCATGAGCTGTTCTGGGGCCGCAGTGTCGGCCCTCGCGAAGATGTGGCCCGCAGCATAGCCGCTACCGCCCCACGTCTTCGTCGAAGCGAAGGCCATCCCCCGTCCCTTGCCTGGACGCCAGGCCCGGAGAAGGGACGGGCGGACCTGGGAGGTCACCTTGTAGGGAAGGGTGGTCCCGCTCCTGCAGAGGGCCCGCCGCGTGCGTTTCCTCCTGCTCTGCGTGTGGCTGTTCCCGTGGCTCGTGCCCGTCAGGGCGCAGGCGGCGGCCTATGAGGTCGACCCCGAGGACACCGCGGAGCCGGCGTTGTTCGCGCTGCGGGAGGACGGCGCCATCACGGCGGAGACGTTCGCGGCGCTGACGGTGCTGCGGCGCACGGGGGTGGACCTGGCGAATGCCTCGCGAGCCAACCTCTACGGTCTGCCCGGTCTGACGTACGCGCGGGTGGATGGGGTGTTGGGGGC
>NZ_RAWD01000234.1:0-15807 GCF_003612065.1 Corallococcus sp. CA047B | reverse complement strand
GCCCACCCGCCCCCTGCTCCAGCGGGGAATTATGGACTTTATAGTCCATATCTAAGATTGGTGGACCGGGCGGTCAATAACTTTTAATTTATCCCCATGGCCCGGCCACGAACGTTCGACGAAGCCCAGGTGCTGCGCGCGGTGCGCGACCAGTTCTGGAACAAGGGTTACGCGGCGACCTCCATGGATGACCTGATGCGGGCCACGGGGCTGGGCAAGGGCAGCCTCTACGGGGCCTTTGGCGACAAGCATCAGCTCTTCCTGCGCATCTTCGACAGCTACTGTGCGAACTCGGCGGAGTCGATGCGGCAGGCGTTGGAGGGCTCGGAGGCCGGCGCCCTGGAGCGCTTGCGTCAGTACATGCTGGGGGTGGCCACGGCGTCCGCGGGCCCCAGCCGCCGGGGGTGCTTGCTGGCGCGAGGCACCGCGGAGCTGGCGGCGGAGGGCGCGACGGACGTGACGGACCGGGCGCTCCAGGCCTTCCAGGGCATGGAGGCGCGGTTCACGGAGTGTCTCGCGCAGGCGCAGCGTCACGGCGACGTGGCCGCCAGCGCGGACCCCCGGAAGCTGGCGGCGATGCTGCTCGCGGTGTTCCGGGGCCTGGAGGCGCTGGGCAAGGCCGGCATGGACGAGGCGTCCCTGCGCGGCATGGTGGAGACCGCGTTCGAGGGCCTGCCCGTCAGCGCCCGGCGCCGTCGGTAGTCCCGCGCCGTCTCCCTCTTCCCGCGACGTGCCGCTTCGGGCTAGGCACGGGCCCTGGCCGGAAGCACGGCCACTCACCGGGATGGGGCAACTCATGCGGAAGGCACATGCGGTCGCGCTGTCGATGGCGGCGCTGATGTTGGGACAGACGGGCTGCTATCGGACCCACATCACCACGAACCTGCGGCCCGAAGAGGGCCGGCACCATGAGGACAAGCAGTGGTTCACGGCGGCGGGGCTGGTGCCCCTGTCCAAGCCGCCCGGCAGCGAGTGCCAGAACGGCGTGGCCTGGGCGCAGAGCCGGGTGACCCCCTCGGACTTCTTCATCCAGGCGGGCCTCGTGGTCTTGGGGGGCTTGATTGGCGGGGCGGTGTGCTCCGGCAGCAACCAGACGGAGGAAGAGCAGAACAGCTGCGCGGGGGTTGGCGCGCTGGTGCCCCTGGCGCTCGTGGGCTCGCGCACGGTGGCCTACGCCTGTGCCGCGGCGGACCCGAGCGGGCTTCCGACCCCGGGCATGCCCCTGCAGGCTCCGGGCCGCACGCCTGACGACTCGGACGTCCCGGTGCAGGTGCCTTCCACCCCGACCCCGCCGCCGCTTCCGCCGTCCGGCTCGGTGCCGGAGACGAACCCCGGGCTCTGAGGCCACCTGCCGGAGTCACGGCGCGGAAAGGACGTGGCCTCCGCGCCGTGCCCCGGGGTGTCTGTCTATTCGCCGCGCCGCTTCGAGCGTGAGCGCTGCGAGCCTTCCAGCGTCTGCTTGCGCTGGGCGCGCTTGTGTTCTCGCTGCGCGGCGGCGTCCACCTGACGGGCGTTGAAGGACTGCTCGCGCAGGAGCTTCTCGAAGTTGGCGCGCCGCTCCTCGGGGAGCGTGCCGGCCTGCACCGCCGCCGTCACCGCGCACCCCGGTTCGTTCCGGTGTCCGCAGTCGTTGAAGCGGCAGCCCTCGGCCAGCGCGAAGACGTCCGCGAAGGCCTGGGCCAGGGACACCTTCTCGTCCTCGCCCCACAGCCCCAGCTCGCGCATGCCGGGCCCGTCGATGACGAGCCCGCCGTGGTCCAGCACGAACAGCTCGCGGTGCGTGGTGGTGTGCCGGCCCTTGTCGTCCTCCGGCCGCACGGGCTGGGTGACGAGGCGAGCGGCGTCCAGCAGCCGGTTGGCGAGCGTGGACTTGCCCACGCCCGACGAGCCCAGCAGCACGCCCGTCTTCGCGGCGGGAATCCGGGAGCGCACCTCCTCGATGCCCAGGCCCACCTTCGCGCTCACCGCGAGCACGTCCACGCCGGGGGCCAGGGCCTGCACCTCCAGGACGCGCGCGGCGGCATCCTGCGCGAGGTCCGCCTTGCTCAGGATGACGACGGGCGTGGCGCCGCTGTTCCAGGCCAGGGTGAGGGCCCGTTCGATGCGGCGTGGGTTGAAGTTGCCGTCCAGGCCCACCACCAGGAACACCACGTCCACGTTGGCGGCGATGAGCTGCCCGTCGTGTTCGCTGCCCGCCTCGCGTCGCTTGAGGACGCTGCGGCGGGGCAGCACGGCCTGCATCAGCGCCTCGCCGTCACCGGACGACGGCGGCTGCAGGAGCACCCAGTCGCCAATGGTGGGCAGGGACTCGGCGTTCTCGGCCTGGTGGAGGAGCCGTCCGGCGGCCCGGGCGAGCAGCGCCCGGCTGGAGGTCTGGACGGTGAGCAGCCCCCGGTGCTGCCGCACGACGCGGCCGGGGACAAGGGAGACGGAGGAGGAGGACTGCGAGGTGGACATCGCGAGGTCGAAATCGGGACCCCAGCCGAGGGCTTCAAGTGACACGGGGAAAACTCCGGGCAGAGCGGTGCCTGGGCAGGCCGGAAGAATCCGGGATGCCTGGCGGACAGGGGGCTCGCGCTGCGGCGGAAGGTGCTTCGAACCGGCTCAGCTGACGAGCGCCCGCGAGAGGAGGACAGGGACCGCGACGGCGACAAGTGGCAGGTTCATCTGGGAAGCCTCCTGGTGGTGCGCGGGAGCCGGCGTCCATCGCCGGACCGGCCGCGACCCTATCAACACCCGTCGGCCGTTGGCGACCCCCTCCCCGGCGCCCTGCCTTTTCCCCCTTGCACCTCACGCGACGTGAGGTTGTACCCATCACATCCAGTCACGCGGAAGACACGCTGGCTGGAAAGGGGTGAGGCATGCAGCACACGGAACTGAAGGTCGGGGAGCTGGCCCGGCGCACGGGGCTGTCCATCCGCGCGCTGCACCACTACGACGAAATCGGTCTGCTCAAGCCCTCGGCGCACACGGCGTCGGGGCACCGGCTCTACACGGCGGCGGACATCGCCCGCCTGAGTCACATCCTGTCGCTCAAGCAGCTCGGGTTCTCGTTGGAGGAGATTTCCGGGACGCTGGGCCGGGCGGACTTCTCCGCCCTGCGCGTGGTGGAGCTGCGGCTCCAGCGGGCGCGCGAGCAGTTGGCGGAGCAACGTCAGCTCTGCGAACGCCTGGATGCCATCGCACGACAGTTGCGCGCGGCGGAGCCCGTCTCCGCCGACGACTTCCTCCACACCATCGAGGCCATGACCATGTTCGAGAAGCACTACACCCCGGAGCAGTTGAAGGAATTGGAGGCCCGTCGCAAGGCGATGGGCGATGACGCCATCAAGGAGGTGGAGGCCGAGTGGCCCCGCCTCATCGCCCGCATGCAGGAGGAGATGGCGAAGGGAACCGACCCCGCCACCGAGCCAGTGCGGGCGCTGGCCACGCGCTGGCGCGAGCTCGTCCGCGCCTTCACGGGCGGCAACCCCGGCATCGAGAAGTCGCTCAACACGCTGCACCAGCAGGAGCCCCAGGTGGCGCGGCGCCAGGGCCGCGACCCGAAGCTGATGGAGTACGTGGGCCGGGCGATGGCGGCGTTGGATGCGCCGAAGTAAAGACAGACACGACGGCGGCCGTCAGCGAAGTGCTGGCGGCCGCGCCGTCATGCGGTGCTGCTGGAAGACAGGCTAGTTGCCGCCGAGCGTCCCATTGGAGCCGCCGGTGCCGGTGCCGCCCACGCCGCCCATGGTGCCGCCGGAGCCACTGGTCCCGGTGCCGCCCACGCCGCCGGCCGCGCCGCTGGTCCCGGTGCCGCCCGTGCCGGTGCCGCCCGGGGTGATGACGGTGCTGCCGCTGCCTTCCGTGCCGGGAGCGGTGGAGCCCGTGGTGCCGGTGCCCGAACCGCCATAGGTGCCGGTGCTGTCCGTCCCACTGCCGCCCGTGCTGGTGCCCGAACCGCCATAGGTGCCGGTGCTGGTCCCGGTGGAAGGCGACGTGTACGAGCCCGCGCCGGTGGAGGGCGAGGTGCTGCCCGTGCCGTAGGTGTCCGTGCTGGAGCCGGTGCCCGTGGGCGAGCCCGTCCCGATGCCGCTGGTCCCGGTGCCACCCGTGCCGGAGGTGCCGCCGCCCGTGGTGCCCGTGCCGGTGGTGCCCGGAGTCGGGTTCACGCCCGCCCCTGAACCGCCGGTGCCGGTCGCGGTGTTGCCGGTCTGCACGCCAGTGGAGTTGGTGGTGCCCGGCGTGAACGTGCCGGTGGAGCCCGCGGTGCCCGTCTGGCCCGGGTTGGTCATCTCCGGAGAGGCGCCCGTTGAACCGGGTGTCGTCCCGGGGCTCGACCCGTCGCCTACCTGCTGGGCGAGCGCGCTGGTGGAGAGCAGAAAGCTGAAGGCCAAAGCCGCGGTGGTGATGGAGCGTCGCATGTCTGGAATCCTTTCCCCGTCCCTTGAGGGGTAAAGGTGTGTGCTTCACCGGACATGGCAACCCGGGGAAAGAAGACGGGGCATGGCAGGTCGGCAGCCTGCACGACGGTGAGGCACTGGGAGAGGAAGCAGGCGGTCTTCAGCGCGGGCAGGGATGCTCCGTGAAGTCCGCGAGGCGCAGGACGACGGACCGGCTCCGGGCCGCCGCTTCCTCGGCCTGCGTCAGCACTCCCGCTTCGCGCAATCGCTGGAGCAGGCGATCCCTGCGCGGGCGGAGCCGGTCGATGAAACACTCCGGATGTTCCCGCTGCGCCCCGCCCAGGCCCGCCATCGAGGTGAGCAGTGCGGCCTCCGCGAACGTGATGCCCGCGGTCTCCTTCGCCAGGTATCGACGGGCCCCCTCGGATACGCCGATGACGCCATGTCCCAGCCTCACGTGCCGCGCCTGGAAGGCCAACAGCTCCTCCGCGCTCCAATGGCGCGTCAGCCAGATGCCCAGCGCCAGACGCTGGGATGCTTTCAAGGAGAGCGGCTCGCCCGTGGCAGAGGGATGGGCGGACCAGGAGTTCACGACCGCGTTCGCCAGACTCCAGCCCGAAGTCAGGTGTGACGGGGTGCCGAACACGAGCGGCCGTGAAACCGTCGCCAATGCGGTCCAGGCCCACACGGGCTCCACGGTCAGGGTGGCGCCGGGTTCGAACAGGCTCCACCATGTCCGGGCGAGGTTCGCGGGCAGCCTGTCGGCGGCCTCCGGCGGTGTGGGCAGTCCCGGCAGCCGGCGGAGTTCAAGCCGGTAGAACCCCTCCATCGCGGCCAGCAACCCCACACCCACGAGGCCCAGGCCACACAGTCCGAGTCCCAGGAGCCGCATCCGGTGACGCCATCGCGTGCTTGAAAACATGCCGTGTCACGGTTGCATGACACAGGCCAGGGGCCTCGCCACGCTCCCCGGTGTCCAGCAGGCGGGCTTCCGCGACAGGGGTGGCTTTCCGCGTGAAGTCTTCCCGCCGGTTCTGTGCTGTCCTCCGGTCTGGAAGGGAGCGTGGCGTGGGCGGACGGGAAGGGCATGTGGTGGCGGGTCGCAAGGGCGCGCGGCTGCTGAGCAGCGCGAGCGTCCTCGCCTGGCCGCTCACGCTCGTCGTGGCCGCGGGCCTGGGGCTGTTGCTCTATGTCGCCACCACCAGCCTGCCCTACCTCATCGCCTCGCCCGCCGGTGACGCGCACCTGGGCGCGCTCAATGACTGTCTGTCGCGCAAGCTCGCCGGCGCCACGCGGCTGGGCTGGGCCGTGGCGCCGGACGCTTCGCGCGCGGCGGTGTTCGGCCCCCGCGTCGTCGCCGTCTGCGGCGAGGATGGCGGGCATTCGCGGCTGGAGTTTCCCGGCGCCACCGCGGTCGCCTTCGACGGGGAACGCAAGCTGTGGGTCGCCGCGGGCGGCCATCTGCTGCGGGAGCGCGACGGTCTGCTCCAGCAGGTGGGGGACATCACGCCGCCCGAGGAACTCGTCGGCCACGCGGGCGGAGTGATCGCGCTGGATGCCGCCGGGTTGCTCGTCTCCGTGGCCCCGGACGGCAAGGTGCTGGGACAGGCGCAGGTGCCGGGAGCCGGAGGCCGGCTCTCCGTCGGACCCGGTGGCGTGCTGGCGGCGGTGGAGTGGGGCGGCGGTGTCCTCGTCTATGAGGCCCGCACGCTCACGCTCGTGCGAGCGGAGGCCCCGTGCGCGGTGGAGTTCCTCTGGTGGTTGGACACCCCGGAGCAGGTCCTGCTGGGCTGTGGTGCGACCCAGGACTCGCCGATGCCCTCCGCGATCCGCTTCGATGTCCGCACCGGAGCCCGCCAGGAAGCGCCTGAACGGACCCGCGCGCCTGCTCGGCGCCTCTCGGGGCGGGCACTGTACGTCCAGGGTTGCGACGGCTTTCCGTGCACCGCCTCGCCCCCCTGAAGCTGTTATGGAAGGCCCCGGTCCGGGGCTTCCGGGGAAGTTGTGACCTGGGGTCAGTCATGACGTTGAGTGGCCGACAAATCGGTCGTTGGCGCCCCGGCTTAGCATTCGACAAGTCCGCGAACTCCCTGGAGATTCATGGGTTCGCAGGGCGTTTCTGTAGCTTCCGCGGCAACGCTTCCGCCGATCAGGGGTTTCATTCGTGGACGACACCAAGGTTTCCAGCTCCTCCGCTCCCCGCAAGCGCTCCAATGGGCGCAAGACGCAGGGGGCCGCCGCTGCCCAGCAGGACGCGGCCCGGCCGCCCGGCAACGTCGCGGCCAACCGGTTGAGCACCGCGAACGCCCCCCGCGCCGCCGAGCCCGCGACCGCCCGCCGGGCCCCCGCCCGGGGACGCAACGGCAACGGCCGCAACGACGCCGAGGACACCGCGCGCGCGGGCGGCCCTCCGCCGCTCCAGCAACTGCTGGCCGCGCTCCGGGCCGTGCAGGGCGGTGACTTCTCCGTGCGGCTGCCTTCGGGCGCGCAGGACGTGGTGATGGATGAGATCGCCCGCGCGTTCAACGCGGTGGTGACGCTCAACTCCACGCTCACCCACGAAATCGTCCGCGTGGAGCGCGTCGTCGGCCGCGAGGGCCGCATGGGCGAGCGCGTGACGTTGGGCGACGTGCGCGGCGACTGGGCCACCAGCGTGCAGTCCATCAACGCGCTCATCGGCGACCTGGTGCAGCCCACCACGGAAGTCGCCCGCGTGCTGGTGGCGGTGGCCGAAGGCGACCTCACCCAGAAGATGGCGCTGGAGATCGACGGCCAGCCGGTGAAGGGCGAGTTCCTGCGCATCGGCACCACCGTGAATGCGATGGTGGATCAGCTCAACAGCTTCGCCGCCGAAGTGACGCGCGTCGCGAAGGAAGTCGGTACGGAGGGCAAGCTGGGCGGCCAGGCCGCCGTGTCGGGTGTGTCCGGCGTGTGGAAGGACCTCACGGACAACGTGAACGTCCTCGCCGGCAACCTCACCGCGCAGGTGCGAAACATCGCGGAGGTGACGACGGCCGTCGCGCGCGGAGACCTGTCGCGCAAGATCACCGTGGATGTGAAGGGCGAGGTGCTGGAGCTCAAGAGCACCATCAACACGATGGTGGATCAGCTCAACAGCTTCGCCTCCGAAGTGACGCGCGTCGCGCGCGAGGTGGGCACGGAAGGCAAGCTGGGCGGTCAGGCCGCCGTGTCGGGCGTGTCCGGCACGTGGAAGGACCTCACGGACAACGTGAACTTCATGGCGTCCAACCTCACGACGCAGGTGCGCGGCATCGTGAAGGTCGTGACCTCGGTGGCCAACGGCGACCTCACCCAGAAGCTGATGGTGCCGTCGCAGGGTGAAATCGCCGCGCTGGGCGCCACGCTCAACAACATGACGGACACGCTCAACGTGTTCGCGCAGCAGGTGACCAGCGTCGCGCGCACGGTGGGCGTGGAGGGCAAGCTGGGCGCCCAGGCCCAGGTGCCCGGCGCCGCGGGGACGTGGAAGGACCTCACGGACAACGTGAACCTGATGGCGTCCAACCTCACCAGCCAGGTGCGAAACATCGCGGAGGTCTCCACCGCCGTCGCCAATGGCGACCTGTCGCGGAAGATCACCGTGGACGTGAAGGGCGAGGTGCTGGAGCTCAAGAGCACGCTCAACACGATGGTGGACCAGCTCCGCGCGTTCGCCTCCGAAGTGACCCGCGTCGCGAAGGAAGTGGGTACGGACGGCAAGCTGGGCGGTCAGGCCGCGGTGCCCGGCGTCGCCGGCACGTGGAAGGACCTCACGGACAACGTGAACAGCATGGCCTCCAACCTCACCACCCAGGTGCGAAACATCGCGCTGGTGACGACGGCGGTGGCCACCGGTGACCTGTCCAAGAAGATCACCGTGGATGCGCGCGGTGAGATCCTGGAGCTGAAGAACACCATCAACACGATGGTGGATCAGCTCAACAGCTTCGCCTCCGAAGTGACCCGCGTCGCGCGCGAGGTCGGTACGCACGGCAAGCTGGGCGGTCAGGCCGACGTGAAGGGCGTGTCCGGTACGTGGAAGGACCTCACGGACAACGTGAACTTCATGGCCTCCAACCTCACCACCCAGGTGCGAGGCATCGCCAAGGTCGTGACGGCGGTCGCCAACGGCGACCTCACCCAGCGCCTGAAGATGGAGGCGAAGGGCGAGGTGGCGGAGCTCGCGGACACCATCAACGCGATGACGCAGACGCTCTCCATCTTCGCGCAGCAGGTGACGGACGTGGCGCGCACGGTGGGCGTGGAAGGCAAGCTGGGCGCCCAGGCCGTGGTGCCCGGTGTCGCAGGCACGTGGAAGGACCTCACCAACAACGTGAACCTGTTGGCGAACAACCTCACCGACCAAGTCCGTAACATCGCGGAGGTGACGACGGCCGTCGCGAAGGGCGACCTGTCGCGGAAGATCACCGTCGATGCGAAGGGCGAGGTGCTGGAGCTCAAGAGCACCATCAACACGATGGTGGACCAGCTCCGCGCGTTCGCCGCCGAAGTGACGCGCGTCGCGAAGGAAGTGGGCACGGACGGCAAGCTGGGCGGTCAGGCCGACGTGAAGGGCGTGTCCGGCGTGTGGAAGGACCTCACGGACAACGTGAACAGCATGGCCTTCAACCTCACCACCCAGGTGCGAGGCATCGTCAAGGTCGTGACGGCGGTGGCCGACGGCGACCTGTCCCAGAAGCTGGTGATGGAGGCGAAGGGTGAGATCGCGGCGCTCGCGGACACCATCAACGCGATGACGCAGACGCTGTCCGTCTTCGCGCAGCAGGTGACGGATGTGGCGCGCACGGTGGGCGTGGAAGGCAAGCTGGGCGCCCAGGCGGAAGTGCCCGGCGTCGCCGGCACCTGGAAGGACCTCACCAACAACGTGAACCTGCTGGCCAACAACCTCACGGCCCAGGTGCGAAACATCGCGGAGGTGACGACGGCCGTCGCCAACGGCGACCTGTCGAAGAAGATCACCGTCGACGCGAAGGGCGAGGTGCTGGAGCTCAAGAGCACCATCAACACGATGGTGGACCAGCTCCGCGCGTTCGCCGCCGAAGTGACGCGCGTCGCGAAGGAAGTCGGTACGGAAGGCAAGCTGGGCGGTCAGGCCGACGTGAAGGGCGTGTCCGGCGTGTGGAAGGACCTCACGGACAACGTGAACGTCCTCGCCGGCAACCTGACGGATCAGGTGCGAAACATCGCCAAGGTGACGACGGCGGTCGCGAACGGCGACCTGTCCCAGAAGATCACCGTGAGCGTGAAGGGTGAGGTGCTGGAGCTGAAGAACACCATCAACACGATGGTGGACCAGCTCCGCGCGTTCGCCTCCGAAGTGACCCGCGTCGGCAAGGAAGTCGGTACGGAGGGCAAGCTGGGCGGCCAGGCCGCGGTGCCCGGCGTCGCGGGCGTGTGGAAGGACCTCACGGACAACGTGAACGTCCTCGCCGCGAACCTCACCGACCAGGTGCGAAACATCGCCAAGGTGACGACGGCGGTGGCCTACGGCGACCTGTCGCAGAAGATCTCCGTCGAGGCGAAGGGTGAAATCCTGGAGCTGAAGAGCACCATCAACACGATGGTGGACCAGCTCCGCGCGTTCGCCTCCGAAGTGACGCGCGTCGCGAAGGAAGTGGGTACGGACGGCAAGCTGGGCGGTCAGGCCGCGGTGCCCGGCGTCGCCGGCACGTGGAAGGACCTCACGGACAACGTGAACAGCATGGCCTCCAACCTCACCAGCCAGGTGCGAAACATCGCGCTGGTGACGACGGCGGTCGCGAACGGTGACCTGTCCAAGAAGATCACCGTCGACGCGAAGGGCGAAATCCTGGAGCTGAAGAACACCATCAACACGATGGTGGATCAGCTCAACAGCTTCGCCTCCGAAGTGACGCGCGTCGCGCGCGAGGTGGGCGCCGAAGGCAAGCTGGGAGGACAAGCGGAAGTGAAGGGCGTGTCCGGTACGTGGAAGGACCTCACGGACAACGTGAACTTCATGGCCCGCAACCTCACCACGCAGGTGCGCGGCATCGTGAAGGTCGTGACGGCGGTCGCCAACGGCGACCTCAAGCAGAAGCTGGTGGTGGACGCGAAGGGCGAAGTGGCCGCGCTCGCGGAGACCATCAACAACATGACCGACACGCTGGGCATCTTCGCGGAGCAGGTGTCCTCCGTGGCCCGCGAGGTGGGCGTGGAAGGAAAGCTGGGCGGTCAGGCCCGCGTGCCCGGTGTGGCCGGCACGTGGAAGGACCTCACGGACAACGTGAACTTCATGGCCTCCAACCTCACCACGCAGGTGCGCGGCATCGTGCGCGTGGTGACGGCGGTCGCGAACGGCGACCTGACCCAGAAGCTCATCGTGGACGCGAAGGGCGAGGTGGCGGCGCTCGCGGACACCATCAACAACATGACCGACACGCTGGGCACCTTCGCGGAGCAGGTCTCCACGGTGGCCCGCGAGGTGGGTATCGAAGGAAAGCTGGGCGGCCAGGCCCGCGTGCCCGGTGCGCGCGGCACGTGGCGGCAGCTGACGGACAACGTGAACCAGCTGGCCGGCACGCTGACCAGCCAGCTGCGCGCCATCTCCGACGTGGCCACCGCCGTGACGAAGGGCGATTTGACCCGCAGCATCACGGTCGTCGCCGAGGGCGAGGTCGCGGCGCTGAAGGACAACATCAACCAGATGATCGTCAACCTGCGTGAGACCACGCAGAAGAACCAGGAGCAGGACTGGCTCAAGACGAACCTGGCGAAGTTCAGCGGCATGATGCAGGGCCAGAAGTCCCTGGATGCCGTCAGCCGCCTCATCATGAGCGAGCTGACGCCGCTGGTGTCCGCGCACCACGGCGCCTTCTTCCTCTCCGACAGCGAGGGCGGCGTGCCGGCCCTCAAGCTCACCAGCACCTACGCGTACCGGGAGCGCAAGCACCTGGCGAACCGCTTCCGGCTGGGCGAGGGACTCGTCGGACAGTGCGCGCTGGAGAAGAAGACCATCCTGCTGACGCGCGTGCCGTCGGACTACATCACCATCGCGTCGGGCCTGGGTGAGGCCGCGCCGCTCAACATCATCGTCCTGCCCGTGCTCTTCGAGGGCGAGGTGAAGGCCGTCATCGAGCTGGCGTCCTTCCACCCGTTCAGCGCCATCCACCAGATCTTCCTGGATCAGCTGACGGAGACCATCGGCGTCGTGCTGAACATGATCATGGCGAACATGCGCACGGAGACCCTGCTCTCCGAGTCGCAGCGCCTGACGCAGGAGCTCCAGAGCCAGTCGCGCGAACTCACCCAGCAGCAGGACGAGCTCAAGCGCACCAACATCGAGCTGGAGGACAAGGCGAAGGAGCTGGCGGACCAGAACACCCGCGTGGAGGAGAAGAACCGCGAGGTGGAGCTGGCGCGCGTCAGCCTGGAGGAGAAGGCGGAGCAGCTCACCATCATCTCCAAGTACAAGAGCGAGTTCCTGGCCAACATGAGCCACGAGCTGCGCACGCCGCTCAACTCGCTGCTCATCCTCGCGAAGCTGCTGTCGGACAACAAGGACGGCAACCTGTCCAACAAGCAGGTGGAGTACGCCAACACCATCTACGCGTCCGGCGGGGACCTGCTCAGCCTCATCAACGAGATCCTCGACCTGTCCAAGGTGGAGGCGGGCAAGATGCAGGTGGAGCCCCGGGACATCGTCCTCACGGAGCTCAACCAGTTCATCGAGCGCAGCTTCCGCCCGGTGGCGGACCAGAAGGGCCTCTCCTTCAACGTGGAGGTCCTCACGGGCACGCCGCGCCACGTGCGCACGGACCCGCAGCGGTTGCAGCAGGTGCTCAAGAACCTGCTGTCCAACGCCTTCAAGTTCACCGACGAGGGCGGCGTGAAGCTCACGGTGCGCCTGGCGGAGAAGTCCATGCGCTTCGACCACGAGGCGCTGCGCCGTTCGCGCCACGTGCTCGCCTTCGCGGTGAAGGACAGCGGCATCGGCATCGCCAAGGACAAGCAGCGCATCATCTTCGAGGCGTTCCAGCAGGCGGACGGCTCCACCGCGCGCAAGTACGGCGGCACGGGCCTGGGCCTGTCCATCAGCCGGGAGATCGCGAAGCTGCTGGGCGGTGAAATCCGCCTGGAGAGCGAGCCCGGCAAGGGCAGCACGTTCACCCTCTACCTGCCGCCGGAATACCAGGGCGCGGACGAGGACGGCGGCGTGCAGCCCTCCGACCCGGCCGTGCGCGCGCTGGGCTCCGCGCCGGAGCCGCTCGTCGTCATCCCGGCCCCGCTCGCGCCGCCGCCCCAGCAGCAACATTCGGCGGCGGAGAAGGAGGGGCACGTGCTGGACGCCGCGCTGCCTCCGCAGGTGGAGAGCCCCCACGCCCCCGTCGTCGTGGAGGACGACCGCGAGCACATCCGCGAGGGCGACCGCACCCTGCTCATCATCGAGGATGACCTGAAGTTCGCCCGCATCATGGTGCAGATGGCGCGCGAGAAGGGCTTCAAGGCCCTGGTCGCCACGCGCGGCGACAGCGGCCTCGCGATGGCGCACGAGTACCAGCCGGACGCCATCACCCTGGACATCCAGCTGCCCGTGGTGGACGGCTGGAGCGTGTTGGACCGCCTCAAGCGCAACCCGCGCACGCGCCACATCCCCGTCCACATCATCAGCGTGATGGACAAGCACCTGGGCAACACCCAGGGCGCGTTCGGCTACCTCACCAAGCCCGTGAGCAAGGAGGGCCTGGAGCGCGTCTTCGGCCAGCTCTCCCGCTTCCTGGAGCGCCGCGAGCGGCGGCTGCTGGTCATCGAGGACGACGACGTGCAGCGCAACAGCCTCACCCAGCTGCTCAGCGACGGCGGCGACGTGCAGGTCACCCCGGTGGCCACCGGCCAGGAGGCCCTCCAGAAGCTGGAGGAGAACGAGTACGACTGCCTCGTCATCGACCTGCTGCTCCCCGACATGGACGGCATCAAGCTGGTGGAGGAGGTCAAGACGCAGCCGCGCTTCCGCGACCTGCCCATCGTCGTCTACACCGGTCGCGAGCTGACGCCGAAGGACGAGGCCCGCCTGCGCCGTTACACCGGCAGTGTCATCCTGAAGAGCGGCGCGAAGAGCCCCGACCAGCTGCTCAGCGACACGGCGCTGTTCCTGCACCGCCTGGACGAGAATCTTCCGGCGCGCGCGCGCGCGGCCCTGGCGCAGCGCAACGACCAGGACGCACCGCTGTCCGGCAAGAAGGTGCTGCTGGTGGATGACGACATGCGCAACATCTTCGCGCTCACCAGCGTGCTGGAAAATCACAGCATGCAGGTCGTCTTCGCGGAGAACGGGCGGGCCGCCATCGAGATGCTGGGCCAGCACCCGGACGTGGACATCGTGTTGATGGACGTGATGATGCCGGAGATGGACGGCTACGAGACCATGCGTGCCATCCGCAAGGACCCCAAGTACGCCAGCCTCCCCATCATCGCCGTGACGGCCAAGGCGCTGAAGGACGACCGCGAGAAGTGCATGGCGGCCGGCGCCAGCGACTACCTGCCCAAGCCGGTGGACACCGACAAGCTCCTGGAACTGGTCCGCCTGTGGGTGAGTGCTTGAAACTCAACGCGGGCGATCCACCAAGAACCCTCCTTTGCACTTCCGTCTGGAAGGGGGCGGACCTAGCCTTGCTCGCCGTGTCTCGGGTCGTTGGCCCACGCGCTCCCCCGTCGCGCACATGAACTCCTCAGATCCCACTCCGGAACGTCCTCAGGAAGCCGCGCCCTCCCCGCGCGCGGCCATCCTGATGGTGGATGACCACCCGGCCAACCTGTTGGCCCTGGAGGCCATCCTCGAGCCGCTGGGACAGGAACTGGTGAAGGCCACCAGCGGTGAGGATGCCCTCAAGCAGCTGCTCCAGCGCGACTTCGCGGTCATCCTGATGGATGTGCAGATGCCGGGCCTGGACGGGTTCCAGACGGCCGCGCTCATCAAGCAGCGTGAGCGCACGCGCACCATCCCCATCATCTTCCTCACCGCGCTCAGCCGGGATGCGGCCCATGTCTTCAAGGGCTACGCGCACGGCGCGGTGGACTACCTGCTCAAGCCCTTCGACCCGGAAATCCTCCGCTCGAAGGTCAGCGTCTTCGTGGACCTGTTCCTCAAGGAGCAGCAGCTCCAGCGCCAGGCGACGCTCTTGCGTCAGCGCGACCGGGAGATGCTGGAGCGCCAGAGCGCGCTGCGCTACCGGCGCCTCACGGAGTCGCTGCCCGAAATCATGTGGGCGGCGAGGGCGGATGGGTCGCTGACGTACGCCAACCGGGCCTGGCGTGACTACACCGGCCACCAGGAGGGGTATGAGCTGTCGCTCGCCACCTTCCTGCAGGACGTGCACCCCGCGGACCGCGAGCGGATGAGCGGCGTGTGGGGGGATGCCCTGGAGCGCGTGCAGGGCAGCGCGAACGAGTTCCGCCTGCGGCGCAAGGACGGCGTCTACCGCTGGCATCTGGCGCGGGCGATGCCGGAGCACGACGAGCACGGGGCGCTGGTGGGCTGGCTGGCCATCGCGACGGACATCGACGACAAGCGCCGCGCGGAGGAGACGCTGGCGCGCTTCAAGGCGACGCTGGACGCGACGCTGGACTGCGTCCTGATGTTCTCCCCGGACACGCTCACGCTCGCGTACGCCAACGCGGGCGCGGCCAAGCAGTTGAACGCCAGCGTGGATGAGCTGGTGGGCCTGTCGGTGCTGGAGGTGGAGAGCGCCTTCGACGAGACGGGCTTCCGCAAGCTGCTGGCGCCGCTGACGTCCGGCACGCTGCCGTCGCAGACCTACTCCACCAACCACCGCCGCCGCGACGGCTCCGAGGTCCCGGTGGAGGTGGTGCTCCAGTACGTGGCGGAGGGCGAAGGCCCAGGCCGCTTCATCTCCGTGGCGCGCGACATCACCGAGCGTCAGCGCGCGGAGACGGCGCTGCGGCTGGCGAGCGAGGCGAAGGACGCGTTCCTCGCCGCCGCGAGCCATGAATTGCGCACGCCGCTGGCCGCGGCGAAGGGGCACGCGCACCTGGCGCTGCTCAAGCTGGGAGGCCAGACGGAGGCCGGGCCCGGCAAGTCGTTGCAGATCATCAACCGGCAGATCGACCGCATGGCGAAGCTGGTGGAGGACCTGCTGGACATCAGCCGGTTGCAGGCGGGACGGCTGTCATTGGAGCTGGAGCCGTTTGATTTGTCGCAGCTGGTGCTGGAGACGCGGGACCGGATGGCGGTGCTGTCGCAGACGCACGAGCTGAAGGTGGAGGTCCCCGAGCACCTGGAAGGCACGTGGGACCGGGGACGGTTGGACCAGGTGCTGACGAACCTCTTGTCCAACGCCATCCGCTACTCGCCGGAGGGCGGGGTGGTGCTGGTGCGCGTGGTGGCGGAGGGGGACACGGGCGTGTACCTGACCGTGAAGTACCAGGG
>NZ_RAWD01000233.1:0-16043 GCF_003612065.1 Corallococcus sp. CA047B | reverse complement strand
GCTTCACCCCCAGCCGCGCGAGCCCCGCCGCCGCCCGCTTCGCGCGCCGGTACACCTGGGCCCAGGGCAGGGAGGTCTCTCGCTCGGAGGCGTCCACGAACACGAGCCCCAGCGACGTGTGCGACGTCGCCTTCAGCATCGCGTTCACCGTGGCGTGCTTCAACGCCGGCAGGGCGGGCCCCTTCATGGCTGGGCTCCCACGTCCACCCGCGACGCCGCGACCCGAGTGGCCACCAACCGCGACAGGTCCTCCACCGTGCGCACGCCCTGCGCGTCCTCTTCCGACAACATCACCCGGAAGCGATTCTCCAACCCCACCGCCAGCACCGTCAGCCCCAGGCTGTCCAGATGCAGGTCGCGCAACAGGTCGTGCGAAGGCTCCACCACGCCCTCGAACTCCAGCTCCTCGCGAGCGATGCGGCGGATCTCCGCCATCACCTCCGTCACGGTGTCAGTCACGGCGTACCTCCGGAATGAAGCGGGGACGGTGGGCGAACGCCTCGGAATACAACGCGCCGAGCGCTGCCTCCTCCGCGCGGATGCGCACGAAGAGCAGGGCCGCGTTGCCCACCGTGAAGACCACCGCCGTCACCCACGCTCCGTGGATGAGCGGCACGCACAACAGCTCCAGCACCACGGCCACGTAGTTCGGATGCCGCAGGAACCGGTACGGCCCGCCCGTCACCGGCGCCAGCCCCGGCACCACGATGATGCGGGAGTTCCACCGGTCGCCCAGCGTCCCGATGGCCCAGTACCGCAGCCCCTGCGCCACCAACGCGCCCACCAGCGCCACCACGCTCCACGTGCCCCAGAAGGGCCGGTGCAGGCCGAACACCTCCGCCACGCACGCCACCAGGAACAGCGTGTGGAACACCACCATGAACCGGTAGTGCCCCTGCCCTGTCTCCACGCCGCCGCGCTCGAAGGCCCGCGCCGCGTTGCGCTTGGAGAGCACCAGCTCCAGCAGCCGCTCCGCGATGAGCAGCACCATGAAGCCCGCGAACAACACCTGGGAGCCGGTCACCAGCGCACCAGGACCATCTCCGCGCAGAAGCCCGGTCCCATGGCCATCACCACGCCCCATTCGCCCGGCTTCGCGTCTGCTTCCTCCAGCGTCTCACCCAGCACGAAGAGCACCGACGCGCTGGACAGGTTGCCCACCTGGCGCAGCGACTTCCACGAGCGATCCAGCGCGCCCGCTTCCAACTCCAGCGCGGACTCGAAGCCCTCCAGCACCTTGGGCCCCCCGGTGTGCGCCACCCAGTGCCGCACGTCCTTGCGGGTCAGCCCGTGCTCCGCGAGGAAGCCATCCACGTTGCCCCGGATGTGGTCCTTCACCAGCTGCGGCACCTTGGCGGACAGCACCACCTTGAAGCCCGTGTCCACCACATCCCAGCCCATCACCCGCTCGGTGTCCGGATAGAACACCGACCGTGAGCCCACCACGCGCGGTCCCGTCGCGCCCGGAGCCTCCGCGCCCCGCAGCACCACGCACGCCGCGCCGTCGCCGAAGAGGCCGGAGGCGATGATGTTGGGGATGGACAGGTCCTCGCGCTGCAGCGTCAGCGAGCAAAGCTCCGCGGCGATGAGCAGCGCCGTCTGCTTGGGGAACGCGCGCAGGTAGTCCGATGCACGGGCCAGTCCCGCCGCGCCCGCCACGCAGCCCAGGCCGAAGATGGGGGTGCGCTTCACGTCCTCGCGAAAGCCCATCCGGTTGACCAGCCGAGCGTCCACGCTGGGGGTGGCGATACCCGTCACCGTGACGAAGAAGACATGGTCCACGTCCCGGGGCGTCAGGCCCGCGCGCTCCAGCGCCTGACGCGCCACGGTTTCGGACAGCTCCGTGGCCACGCGGATCCACGCGTCGTTGCGCTGCTGGAAGGTCGCGAGCGCCGGGTACTGCTCCAACGGGAGCGCCAGGTGCCGGCCGCCCACCTGCACGTTGCGGTGCAGGTCCTCCAGTCGCTCCAGGTTGAAGTGTTTCGTCGCCCACAGGTCGCGCAGCGCCGCGATGAGCTGCTCCTGGCTGGCGTAGTGCGGCGGTAGCGCGCGGCCCACCGCGCTCAAGGAAGGCGAAGGGGCAGTGTCGTGACGGGTAGAGCTGAACATGTGTCCCTGGAGGGTCCCACCCTGGAAGTCGAGTTCCCACGATTAACCGGCACGCGGTCCGGATGCGATGGTCTCCCGTCGCGCTGCATACGCCTGAACGGCCCGGCCCGTTTCCACTGTTGCGCACGCGACGCGCTCCGCACCTTGCGGCCCGGTCCCGGGTCACGAGGCCGCCATGCCCGAGGAGCGAACCCGGCCGCGGAGCACGGTTGATGGCCCCCTCGGTCCACTTACCAACAGAAGCACCCATTGTCGCTCAGGGGCGGAAGCACCTGCTTCCGTGCCATCTCCATCACGGGCGCTTGTCCCGCTAAAACCAGACTCCCCATGGGACGCGCCGACCCAGCCATCCGCCCGCCTGAAGCCCGTTCTCTTCTCGGACGACCCGATAGGACCCTGCGCTGGGATGTCCTGGAAGCGCATCTGGACGAAGCGGCCTTTCTCGCCACGCAGTGGGAGCGGGCCCTGGTGTGCCCGAGTCGTGACCTTCAACGCGTGAAAGAGGGTGTTGAACAGCGACTGCATCTCCACCTGGAGGCCCTCGTGGTCGCCGGCTCCAAGGCGGCTGAGCGCCTGCTACTGCCTGCCCTCACGCACGAGGATCCCGAATACATCCGCGCCGCGTGCATGGCGCTCCTGCGCTCGGGGACGGAAGTCGGGGTGGACTCCGTGCTCCGGACCCTCACGCAAGGTGAGCAGGACGCACGCAAGGAGGCACAGCGCGCATTGGCATTGGACGGCGGCCCAGCGCTGCGCAGGGAGTATTGCGACTCGGAACAGGAACTTCGGGCAGTCGAACCTCGAGAGGCGCTTCACTCCCCGGACCCAGCGGTTCGCGAAGCAGCCCTGGTGCTGGGCCTTGTGCGTGGCCAACGCATTGCGTGGCAAGCCTGCCAGCAGCAACTGGACGCCAGGGATGCAGCAGGAAGCACGGCGCGGCTTCTGCTTGCGGTCGGCGGAGACGACAAGGACATCGAGCGGCTGAAAAGTCTGCTCCAGGTGTCCAACCTCAGGGCCGATGTGCTCTGGGCACTCGGCTTCAGTGGGCGACTGTCCGCCGCTGAAGCCTGTCTGCCCTGGATGCACGACAAGGCCTTCGCCAGCATCGCAGCGGAGGCGTTCTGTTCCATCGTCGGACTGAAGCTGGAAGGCCCCTTGGTGAGTGAGGAGGGCTCAGGAGACGAGGGGTTCATGTCCCCAGAGGAAGACCTCGACGGCGACCCGCGCCCTGGAGGTGAGGCCGCGCTCATCGCCCCCCATCCCGAAGCCGTCGAGTCATGGTGGGCCAGGGCACGGAAAGGGTTCAACCCAGCCGAGCGATATTTCGGGGGAGCCCCCTTCAGCGCCTCGGGTCTGGTCCCCGCGCTCCTGAGCATTCCGATGCGCCGTCGACCTCCCCTGGCACTTGAGTTGTTGATTCGAAGCCAGGGCCGCATCGCGGTGGAAGTCCGGTCGTGGACGCATGTACAGTGGGAGCAATTGCATGCAGCGCAGGGCGAGTCGGGACGCCTGAAAGCGCAGCCCTTCGCAGCATGGCTGGGTGGATGAGGCTTCTGGCGACTCACGCCTCACCGAAGTCGGGACTGGATTCCAAGGGAGCCTCATGGGAACGACAGTCGGCGTGAACAAGATGTCGGTCGTCCACAAGGACTCCAACGGCGTGACCATGGCCATGCCGGATGTCTGCAAGACACCCAGCCCGGCGGGCCCGGTCCCCATTCCCTATCCCAACATCGCGCGCTCCGCGGACACGGCGAAGGGAAGCGAAACGGTGGTGGTGGAAGGCAAGCCCGTGTGCGTCAAGGACTCGAACTTCAGCACCAGCACGGGTGATGAGGCCGGGACCGCGGGGGGCGGCGTCGCCTCCAGCAAGACGAAGGGCAAGGCGGAGTTCGTCAACTACTCGTTCGATGTGAAGTTCGAGGGAAAGAACGTTGCCCGGGCCATGGACCTCATGACCCACAACGACAAGAACACGCCCCCCTTTCCTCTCATCCAGCCTCCCGTCATCGCCCTGGGAAAAGGGCCAGATGACTCGAAGTGTCTCTGCTGCAAGAAGACCCTCTAGCCTTCTGGAGCGTGGACGGTGCGGCTCGTCGTGACAGGGATGGGCATGGTGACCGCATTGGGCTACGGCGCGACGGGGAGCTGCGCGGCCATACGGGCAGGCCTGTCGCGTCCACAGGCCCTGGATGGACTGGTCGTGGGCGATGGTGAAGGGGGCTCCCAGCCCGTCACGGGCTTCCCGGTGTCGGGCTATGCGGAGGGGTTCTTCCTCGCGGGCGCATGGCTCCGACTGGCAGCGGGCTGCCTGGACGATTTGCGTCATGGACGGGAGTGGCCGCCGGCGTCCGATGCTTCCTTTTGGGGAAGGACAGGGCTCTTCGCCCTCACGCCCTTCATCGACGAGGCCCGATTTGGCTGGTCCCTGAGCCAACGTCCTCGCGCCCTCGAGGAGGACTTCGTCCGGCCCTTGCTCGCACTCCAACACCTGCCCGTCCCGGAGGAGCGAAGTCGCGCCCTGTCCCTGGGTCACTGTGGGCTGGCTGCGGCCCTCCAAGGAGCACGCCGGCTGCTGGAGGAACGAAGCCTGGAGAGGGTCCTCATCGTCGCGGCGGACTCCTATTCCGACGTCCCGAGCCTGGAGTGGATTGACGGGCAGGGACGGCTCAAACAGCCCCAGATGCCGGTGGGGCTGATGCCCGGACAGGCGGGAGCCTGCCTCCTGGTGGAAGGCGAAGGAGCGGTCAGGGCGCGTAGAGCGCCCCCGGACATCCGCGTCGGAGGCGTGTCTTTCTCCGCCGGGCCCAGGGAGCGACGCACGGCACACATCCTGGGGCGCGCAATGGCGGAGTCGATTCTCCAGGTGCTCCGTGACGCTCGGATGCCCGCCCCGTTTCAGGGCTGCCTGGTGTTGGACCTGAATGGCGAGGAGTGGAAGTCGGCCGCCTGGGCACATGCCCAGGTGCATCTGACGGAGCATGTCGATTTCGAAGGCTGCCGGGTTCGGGTTCCCGCGGAATCGCTGGGAGAGGTCGGGGCGGCGAGCGCCGTCGTGGGGGCAGCGGTCGCCATCTCCGAGCTGCTCTCCTCTCACCATGAGAGCGCAGTGGTCTGCTCCTTTTCCGACCACGGGGATGTCGGTGTCGTCCTGCTCCAGCGAATTCCCCAGCGGTAGCTCACACGGAGGTTGCCATGGCGCTCACTGCAACGAAGGACCACATCCTCTCGGGATACCCGATGCAGGCGGTGCTGTGTCGTTCCAAGGAGTATCGCAAGAACGGCATCAGCGTCATCGGCAATGACCCAGGCAAGCTCGCACGCGTCTACAACAACAACAGCAAGATCAAGAAGCACCTGACAGAGAACGCCATCGGGACGAAAATCCCTGGCGCGACCGCAGGGGACGACAAGCACGCCGCGGGCTATCACTTCAATCATTTCAATGAGAGAGCAGGCACGCCCTACCCGAACGCGGGCCACCACATGCTGCCGTGTGAGCTGTTCACCGTCAGAAGCGAGGGAGCCAAGCAGGGAGGAGTCTTCGGGGAAGAGGAATTCAAGATCCTCCGTCGAGTGAAGTACGACATCAATAACGGAGAAAACCTCATCTTCCTGCCCGCCATCAATGACACCCACTGTGGCATCCACCAACTGCCCTGCCACGTCGGCAGCCACCCCGCATACACCGCAGAGGTTTCGCGCGACATCGAGAGGATCAATCGGCTCCTCAAGAAAAGCCTTGAACAGCCTTGCGAGAATTGGAAGCCCCCAGAGACCATTCCAAACGAGCTCAAGAACCGTGAAAAGAAATACTGGGAATGGATTGTAGCCTTCGGCGAAAACACAAAAGGAGCGCACATCAACACATTCCGCAAGGAACTGGTCGATGAGTTGACGAACAAGCCGAAGTCCCGGCCCAGCAGACTGGGCAAGAAAACCTGACACACCTCAAGCCCAACCTCTTATGAGCTTCCTACCCTGGCTTTCAGACGACGAGAATGACGCGTATGCATGGGTCACCTATGCGCCCGACGCGTTGAGGAAAGAGCCCAAGGAGTACGAGCTGCACGAAGGCGTTACGGTGCAGCGCTGGTATCCAGCGAATGTGACCTTTCCACTGGCGGAAGATCGAGGTCTTGAGCTCACGGACTCCATCCCCAACACCCTCGACCTCATCATCGCGTCGGAGCGACTGAAGCAGTTCCTGGAGGCGAACGCAGGAGCCCGCATGGAGTTCCTTCCTGCCCGGCTCCTCGATCAAAAGGACCGGATCGTTCCGGAACCATTCTACGTCCTGAACCTGCTGGAAGTCGTGGAGTGTGTCGACCTTGAGAAGTCCCAGTACGAGCGGTCGGTGATGGACCCCACCTTCATTGCCTGGTTCTCGCTCCTGGTCCTGGATGCGGCGCGGATCCCCCCGCAGGCGAAGCTCTTCCGGCTCAAGGAGAAGCCAGACCTCATCCTGATTCGCGAGGACCTCGCCCAGGTGCTCGTCAATGAGGACTACACGGGCATGATGTTCCTGGAGCTGGAGGAGTACGGCAGGGAATGGGGACGGACCTGAGCATGAAAGGCCAGGCACCGTGATTCATCATGAAACCAATGCGGTCGAGGCCATCCGGGTCCTGACGATGGAGGTCGAGAGCGGCCCCCGCCCCGTGGAGGAGCGCGAGCGCATCCTCTTCCACCTGTCGCGGCATTGCCGCATCGCCGCGCTCAGCGCCCTGCTGGCCCGGGCGGATGTCGTGTCCTTCCGCGAGCGCCTCCGATTGTCCGGAGCGTGGCGGCTGAACCTCCTGAGAGACCGCGCCGCGCAGGCGAGGCCCTTCAGCCGGTTCACGGGCGCCGCCCAGATTGCGCCCCTCTGTGATGCCCTCGCCGCCGGTGAGGACACGCTCGCCCAAGACATCGCGCGCGCGTCCGCTCCCGAGTGGCTGGCACGCAAGGAGTTCGAGGACGACTTCTACTATGGGCGGCTGTTGGGCGGATTCACCCTCCGGGAGCCTGGGTGGGAAGCCGTGGCGGCCCCCCTGCTCTCCGGGCTCCTTCGGGTCATGCAAGATGAGACTGCGCCACGGGTCCGCGTCTGCCGCGCCCTGCTGGCCCACGAACCCGACGCCTTTGTCGCAGCCCTGCTGGAGCTGCTGGAACGACATGGCGCCTGGTTCCGCGCCAGGGCGGGAACCCTGCAGGCCCGCGAACCCGCGTTCGAGTTGGAACGGTCGGTTTGCGTGGAGGGCCTCGCCTTGCTGCACCTCGCCTCACGGCATGGTTTGTCGGTCGACCCAGCGGCGCAATACCCATTGCTCCCTGACATTGCCCGAGTGGGCTGAGCTTTTTGGTTCGCCTCCCCGTTCCCGAAGCTCAGAAGTTGGCATGGACGCAGAGGGTGTCGCCGTCCATGAAGGAGTAGGCCGCCGAGAGCGTGGTGACCGCCGGTTGGGTGCAGAAGAAGGCCACCTTCACGAGTTTGGGAGTCGCCGCTCCACAGAGGACCGTGTCCGTCGACATGCTCACCCGTCAACGAAGATGTGCGGCCGCGCTGACGCGCGCGCGTCAGCGCTTCCATTGTTGGCGCACAGCACCTGCCCGTAAATCCACCCGCCATCCGGGTTACATGGGCATGCGACTGGAACATGCTCACTTCATCGCCTCCTCAAGGACGGCCCGGGTGGTGTCCGCGATGTTCGCGTCATCCTTGTGCATGTCGTACGTGAGCACGCCCTTCCAGAGCATGATGTGGCGCGGCGCAGTGTTGCTGTAGCAGGACTTCTTGTTGGCGGGGTTCGTGCAGTCGAGAGCGCCAAACAATGCGGGTTGAGTTCCCTTTGGAAAAAGGGGAGGCCGAGGGAACAGGCACGCCACGCCGGTCACCTTCCTGGCGATGGCCTTCTTGGACGCGGGACGCTCGCACATGGACGCGACGCCATTGAGCAGCTCACCGCAGTGCGAGGCGTAGCTCGCGCCGTCCCACTCCTCGGGATTGAACAGATGGAAGCGGGTCTTGACCTTGAGTTTGGTGCCACACGCGGTGTTGGCGGCATTCAGGGCGCTGGAGATCGACTTCTCGAACGAGGCCTTCGCCTCCTTCTGGATGGGATTGAGCTTCTCGTCGGCGAGCGCGGCCGTGGACAGCAGGGCCATGGCGGCGAACACAGGCTTCAAACGCATGAGGGGACTTCCTTCCTGGGGGAGACAGCGGCGGGGAGTCTTCGACCCGCCTTCCCTGGAAAGCAACCGCTGCCTCCGTGTGCAGCGAGCAGCCCCCGGTCACGGCGTGCCCAGGGCCGACGGAGCCTCCAGCCGCCGCGCGCGTCGGCGCCAGTACAGGAACACGGGCACGCCCGCGCCGAGCAGCAACGCGCCCTTGAGCGCGTTGAGCGGGTTGGAGGCCGTTGAGCCGAGCAGCACGTACAGCGCGGCCGCGATGAAGAGCAACGGGGTGAAGGGATATCCAGGCACCCGGTACGCGGCGCGAGGCACCAGCCCCTGCCGTTCGCGCGCGCGGTAGACGAACAGCGTCGCGGCGGTGGCGCCGAAGACCAGCCAGTCGGCGAAGACGACGTAATCGAGCAGCTCGCCGTACGTGCCCGTCCCCGTGAGCAGGATGGCCCAACCCGCCTGGAAGAGGATGGCGTTGGAGGGCGTGCGGTAGCGCGGGTGCAGCCGGGCCATCCAGGGAAAGAACAGTCCATCCGCAGCCATGGCCTGGTAGACGCGCGGCGAGACGAGGATGACGAGGTTGAGGAATCCGAAGGTGGAGAGGGCGACGCCGGCGATGATGAACGTGCGGCCCGCGGGTCCGAGCAGCTGGCCGAGCGCGTCCGCCGCCGGGGCACTGCTCGCCGCGAGCCCCGCCGCGCCGAGCGTGCGCAGGTAGGTGAGGTTCGCGAGCAGGTACACCGTCACCACTCCGATGACGCCGAGCAACAGGGCGCGCGGCAGGTTGCGCTCGGGGTCGACCATCTCCTCGGCCACGAAGTTCGTCTGCTGCCACCCGCCGTAGCTGAACAGCACCGGGACGAGCGCCGCCCCCAGGGCGAGCACGAGGGAGTCGGGCGCCTGAGGAGCAACGACAACCTCCATCGCCGCGGGCTGGGGACTTTCGAGGAGCAGGCCCGTGCCCACGAGCACCGCGAGCGCCAGCAGCTTGAGCACGGTGAACACGTTCTGCGTGAGCGCCCCGGGCCGCACGCCGAAGTAGTTCACCCCGGAGAGCAGGAGGATGGCACCGACGGCGAGGGGGAATCGGGAGGCGGGCCCCCAACCGGTGAGCGCGAGGGTGTAGTTGGCGAAGGTGACGGCTACCGCGGCAATGGCCCCGGTGGCGATCATGAGCATCAAGCCCCACGCATTGAGGAATGCGGGCAGCGGGCCGAAGGCATCGCGCAGGTAGACGTAGCTGCCGCCAGCCTTGGGGCTGCGCTGTCCCAGCTCCCCGTAGATGAAGGCGCCGATGAGCGCCACCCCTCCGCCGAGCAGCCACACGCCCAGGGTGAGCTCCGGCGTGTGCACGCGCTGCGCGACGATGGCCGGGTTGAGGAAGATGCCCGAGCCGATGATGCCGCCGATGACGAGCATCACTCCCGAGAAGAGGCCAACGCGTCGCGCGTAGCCTTCACGAGGCTCGGCCGGGCGGGCTTCGGCTTCATCCTGGAGGGGGGAGGGGCTCATGGGGTGTCGAGCATATCGGGGCTCGCAACAGCGTGGAGCGGTTGCCCGGCAGTTCCTCGCGCACCACGTATTGGAAGGACAGAAGGCCCGTGGCTTCACGGGCCGGCCCTCACGGCCCTGAAGGTCTCAGCGCATGCAGACCGCTTCGACGTTGTTGCCGTCCGGGTCGAGCAGGAAGGCGGCGTAGTACGTCGGGCTGTAGTCGGCGCGCACGCCAGGACGGCCGTGGTCGCGGCCACCCGCCCCGAGCCCGCCTTCATGGAAGCCGTCGACGGCGGCCCGCTCGGAAGCCCTCAGCGCCACATGCACCCCGGGGCTGACGGCATCCTGGGAGTGATAGAGCCACAGGGCCGGCTCGCCCGGCGGGCCAAAGCCCGCGCTCGACGCGTCACGGGTGCACAGCACGTGTCCCAGCGAGGCGAGCGCCTTCTCGTAGAAGCGCACGCTCGCGTCCAGGTCCTTCACCTTCAATCCAATGTGGTCGTACACGCTGCTCTCCTTGGGTGATGACCGTCATCCTAGGGAGGGCACCGCGCGCCCGACTTGGAGGAACTTGCGCCCCTTGCGCGCGGCCTGACGGAAGCCGCCAGGAGGGACGCCCGCGGCGCGGTGGAACGTGCGCACGAAGTTGGAGAGGTCACCAAAGCCGACGTCGAAGGCGATGTCCGTGATGGAGCGGGTGTCCCCGGCCAGCAGCTGTGCCGCGTGGCGCAGCCGCGAGCGCACCAGGTACTGGTGCGGCGTCACGCCCAGGACCTTCGAGAAGAGCCGCAGGAAATGGAACGGGCTGAGTCCGAACTCCCGGGCCACCCGTTCGAGCACGACGGGCTCGTGCGAGTGCGCGTCCAACCACAGCGCCGCCTCCACCGCGCAGCGGCGATGCCGGGGCCCTGCATCCAGTGGCTTGCGCTTCCTTCCGGAAGCCAGGTCCACGAAGCGGGCCGCCAGCAGGACGCCCAGCTCATCGAGCCCAAGCTCGCGCCGGCCCTCCGCTGTCGCCTGCGCGAGTTCGGCGAACACCATCAATTCGGGCAGCGGCGGCATGGCGCCAGTCCGCCAGACCTCCCTCCGCCCGCCGAGGGCGTCCACCAACGTCTCCGACAGTCGGAAGGACAGACACTCGTCGCCCCCCACCACGTGCTCGTGCGTGCACTGGTATTCGTCACCGGGGTGGCCAATCAGCAACGAGCCCGCCACCAGCTCGAACGCGTTTCCTCGCGTGTGGTAGCCGAAGCTCCCCTTGCGGACGTAGGCGATGGAGAAGCCCGTGTGCAGCTCCGTGAACGGCGTGTCGCCGGGCCCTGCGTGGCACCGGTAGTCGAACACCGAGAGCGAATCGCACCGCATGACCGTCGTGGCCGTCATCGTTCATTCCCTCCGACCGTCGCCGCATCCAGGAGGGCATCCACCCCAGGCCGTCGTGACGCGGCGCGAGCTTGGTCACGCCCGGCCCCGCGCACTTGGAGAATCTTGCCCTGGTGAATCACGGCACCCGCGTGAAGGTTCCTTCGCGGTCGATGTCGGCTTCAATCACGTAATCGTCCGTGGAGTGCTGCCAGTACACCCGGTCGTCGACCGAGAACCCGAGCATGTCGCCTTCGAGCACCGGGAGGTCCGCTCCGACGAAGCGGTTGTCACCCACGGCCACGGTCATGAGCGGGCTCTGACGGAACCCATTGACGCCCCTGCGGGCGAGGGTCAGGCGCACCTGGCCGGGCTTCGAGGCCCGGACCCTCCAGGCCCGGATCTCCCCAGACACCGGACACAGGGTGTCGCCTTCGGACTTGAGCGTCAGGGGCGTTGAAACGAACAGGTTCCAGACCGTCACCTGATTCGGCGTCGCGCGGTCAAAGGCGATCCGGTTGTTGTCCGTTCCGTTCTCGCCGTGAGAATCGTAGACGAACACATCGTCCTTGTGCGTCGCGGTCACGTCGAAGCGCTGCTTCGCCGGCCCCTGCAGCATGAACATCCGGTCCTGCTCCACGAGAAACTCAATCGTGCCGTAGAAGGCACTCTGGTACCTGCCCAGGAGCCCATACTTGGCGGAGATGACGCGGGCCGGATTGGCTGTGTCGCTGGCGCGGGCGGGCGGATGCAGCTCCTGACGCATCGCCTCCTGGAACCTCTCCACGAAGGTCTTCTTGTGTCCGGGATGCACGAAGCTGTCGAAGTCTGGCTTCAGGAGCGCGGCAACCTCCAGCCCGGGGTCGCTGACAAACCCCCTGAAGGCCGCACAGAGGGCTTCCGCGACTCCGACCGGCTCACCATTGGTCAACACGACGACTCCAAGCCGGTCCTCCGGCCAGAGCTCGACGCTGGTGGCCGCGCCGAGCCCGAAGGCGCCGGAGTGGCTGTACTTGAGGGGCTGGCCTTCCCTGTCAGTGACATTCCAGCCCAGGCCATAGCCACTCGTGTGCGGCTCGCGCGGCACCCCGGGCTTGTAGATGCCAGGGACATAGGGCCGGTGGGTCAGGCTCAGCCAGCGGAAGAACTCCGCGTCGAAGCCCAATCCCAGGTCACCCAGCTGCAGGCGGAGCCACAGTGCCATGTCATTGGCGGAGGAGGTGACGCCGCCCGCGGGGGACTGCGCGTCGGGGTTTCTCTGCGCGTCAGGATTGGGCTTTCCATCAGGAAGGGGCTTCGCGTGATACCACTCCCCATTGGCCCTGAGCCGATGCGCCCAGGTCCGGTTCTCGCGCTTCAGGAAGTCGGAGTAGCGCGAGCTGGTCGACTTCATCCCCAGGGGCGCGTACAGACGGTCGTGGGCCACGTCCTCCCACTCCTTTCCGACGTGCAGGGCCGCCTGACACGCCGCCGCCGTCAAACCGAAGTTGGTGTAGGCGTACCCGCCCGTACGGTCGAGCGCGAGCAGGCGCAGCCGCTCCAGCACCGCCTTGCGGTCATGGCCCATGTCCTCGAGCAGGTCGCCCGCGTGGTCGGGCAGCCCACTGCGGTGCGCGAACAGGCTGGCGAAGGTCGGCGTGACGGCCAATCCCAGACTCGGGACCTTCTCCTCCCAGCCGTCCGAGGTGCCAGGGATCAGCGTCGTCATGACCGTGGACGCCAGCGGCTTGGACAGCGACGCGAGGGGGAAGACCGTGTCCGCGGTGACCTGGTTGTCGGCCGCGGGCGCCTGCGAGCCCAGCAATCGACAACCCGCTCCCAGGGTCTCGACGAGGGGAGGGCCCTGCTCGGGGAGCCAGGCGATGGCGATCGCCACTCCCGGCACCCCCGTGGCAATCCTTGCGTGCTCTGTGTATTCGCACAACCGCTGCCACCCGCGCTGGACGTCCGCCTGGGTAATCATCCAGACAGTCTTCATCACGCCAGGGTCAACCGCAATCCATTCCTGTGGCCGCACCCGCCTTGAAGCCGCAGCCGTCAAGGCACGTCCGCCGAGGCCTTGATGAAGTCGATGAACGCTCGCAGCGGCGCGGGCACGAGGCGCCGTCCGGGGTAGTAGAGGAAGGGCCCCGAGAAGCGCTGCCACCAGGGCTCGAGGATGGGTTCGAGGGCGCCGCTCTCCAGATGCGGGCGCAGCCAGTCCTCGAAGAGGCACACGACGCCAGTGCCGGCGATCGCCGCGTCGACGGCGAGATCCGTCGCCCCGCCCACCTGCACGATGAGCGGCCCCGTGGGTTCGATCCGGACCACCTCGCCGTCGCGCTCGAACTCCCACGGCGTCATCGTGCCACTCGCGAAGCGGCCCCGCAGACACGCATGGCCGAGCAGCTCGCGGGGGTGCTCCGGCCGGCCCTGGCGCTCCAGGTAGGCCGGGGAGGCCGCGGTGGCGAAGCGCTGGACGCGCGGCCCGATCGGCACCGCGACCATGTCCTGCTCCAGCCGTTCGTCGTAGCGGATGCCGGCGTCGCACCGGGCTTCGAGCACGTCGACGAAGCGGTCTTCGGCCACCACCTCCAACTGGATGTCGGGATAGGCGGCGAGGAACGGCGGAATGATGCGCGGCAGCACCAGCCGGGCCGCGCTGACCGGCACATTGAGGCGCAACGCGCCCGCCGGCTTGTCGCGAAAGCCGTTCACCACATCGACAGCGGCTTCCATCTCGGTCAATGCCGGGCCGAGCCGCTCCAGCAAGCGCTCCCCTGCTTCGGTGGGGACGACACTGCGGGTCGTCCGGTTGAGGAGCCTGACCCCGAGCCGCTCCTCCAGACGACGGACCGCCCCGCTGAGCGCGGACGCGCTGCCGCCGCTCGCGCGCGCACCCTCACGAAAGCTCCGGGCGCGGGCCACCACCACGAAGGCGTTCAGATCACCCAGGTCAACCTTCACTGTTCGCCACCCCGTACAACCTGTGCGGACCGGACCCCGTTATCGCGGAGCCTCAGAACGTCTATTCCTGCCTCATCTCGAAAGGAGATGAACCATGCCCGGAATCGATCAGTCCAGCACCTTCGCCCTCGGTGGACGCAACGTGAAGCGGCTCGGCTATGGAGCGATGCAGCTCGCGGGGCCCGGCGTGTTCGGCCCACCCAGGGATCATGACGCGGCGTCGGCCGTGCTGCGGGAGGCCGTGGCGCGCGGGGTGGACCACATCGATACCAGCGACTTCTACGGCCCCCACGTCACCAACCGGCTGATCCGCGAGGCGCTCGCGCCCTATTCCCGCGACCTCGTCATCGTCACCAAGATTGGCGCGCGACGCGGCGAGGATGGCTCATGGAACCCGGCGTTCTCGCCCGAAGCGCTGACCCAGGCGGTGCACGACAACCTGCGCAACCTCGGGCTCGACGTGCTGGACGTGGTCAACCTGCGGATCATGTTCGACACCCATGGGCCCGCTGAAGGGTCCATCGAAGCACCGCTCACCGTCCTGGCCGGGCTTCAGCAGCAAGGCCTGGTGCGACACATCGGGCTGAGCAACGTCACCGCCGCGCAGGTCGCGGAAGGACGCCGGATCGCTGAGATCGTCTGCGTGCAGAACCAGTACAACCTGGCGCACCGGAGCGATGACGCACTGATCGACGCCCTGGCCCGTGACCGCATCGCCTATGTGCCGTTCTTCCCGTTGGGTGGCTTCACCCCGCTGCAGTCATCGACCCTGTCCGATGTCGCCGCGCGCCTCGGCGCGACACCCATGCAGGTCGCGCTCGCCTGGCTGCTTCGCCGCGCACCCAACATCCTGCTGATCCCCGGCACCTCGTCAGTCGTGCACCTGCGGGAGAACCTCGCCGCGGCCGAGTTCAAGCTGCCGGACGACGCGATGAAGCAGCTGGACTCCGTGGGCAGCATCCGCTCCGCCTGACTCACGAACGCTCCGGGGAGTAGACTGCCGCCCATGATCAAGCTCCACCAGTTCAACCCTTCTGGGAATTGCTACAAGGTTCGCCTGCTGCTGCATCAGCTGGCGATTCCGTTTGAAACGCGGGAGGTGGATCTCACCGCGGGAGAGACGCGCACGCCGGAGTTCAAGGCGATGAACCCCATTGCCCGGACCCCCACCGTGGAGCTGGAGCCAGGCGTCTTCCTCGCCGAGTCCAACGCCATCCTCTGGTATTTCGCCGAGGGCACGCCCTTCATTCCCAGCGACCGGCTGGAGCGGGCGCGGATGCTCCAGTGGATGTTCTTCGAGCAGTACAGTCACGAGCCCTACATCGCCGTGGCTCGGGCGTGGCTCACCTTCTTCGGTGTCCCTGCCGGCAAGGAGAAAGAGCTGGAGGAGCGCATCCAGAAAGGCTACGCCGCGCTCGACGTCATGGAGGGCGAGCTGAGCAAGCGGCCCTTCTTCGCGGGCGAGCACTACAGCCTCGCGGACATCTCGCTGTATGCGTACACGCACGTGGCGGAGGAGGGCCGCTTCGACCTGGGCCGCTATCCCGCCATCCGCTCCTGGTTCGAGCGGGTGCAGGCCCAACCCCGCCACCTGCGCATCACCGACATCATCAACGCGCCGTCGGCTTCGCGGCCCTCCCAGGTGAAGTCGGGGCTGTAGGTGGGCAGGCAGCACACGGTACCGCCTGGCTGCCCATCCGTCGGCGTCTCCAACCTGTCGCTACCGCGACGTCGCGGGTTGCATTGCCGTGCATGCAGCAGGAGCGCCGGAGATTCTCGCTCAGTGTCGCTCGACGGCGACCCCACGGCATTCGAAGTGCCGGCTCAATGAGCCCAGTTCATAACGGGCAACGAAGCGCCGCGCGATGGCCCGGGCCATGATCCGATAGACCGCTTCGGTGGGATGCGCCAGATCGCTCGTCGCGACGGGAGTGGGTGGCGGCAGTCCGTAGCGCATCGGGGGAGCC
>NZ_RAWD01000232.1:0-16050 GCF_003612065.1 Corallococcus sp. CA047B | reverse complement strand
CCCCCTGCGTGGGTGGGCTGCCGGGTGCGGCCGTCGCGGCTGTGGCTACGTTGAGGGCGGGAGGTCGCGCTCCTGCCTCGCGACACGCCTGTTCATGGACCTCTACAGCGCCGCAAAGCGGATGGCCCGCCCCTTCCGGTTCACCAACCCGGCGTCCTACCGGGAGGTCCCCCTGGCGGGTCGTGGGGTGATTGGCGACGGAAGCTCCTGCGCGCTCGTCCGGCCGGACGGCGTCATCGACTGGCTCTGCTTCCCCCGCTTCGACAGCCCGAGCGTCTTCGCGGGCATCCTCGATGACGAGAAGGGCGGCATCACCGGCATCACCCCCGTCGTGTGGCCCTTTGAAAGCCTGCAGCGCTACGACCCGGACACCAACGTCCTGGAGACGCTGTTCCGCTTCGAGCGCAAGGGGGCCATCCGCATCATCGACTTCATGCCGTGGACCAACGACCCGCGCTCCACCGTCCACGAGGTGCACCGGCGCATCGAGTGCCTCGAAGGCGCGGTGGAGCTGAACATCGTCTTCGACCCGCGCTTCGGGTACGGGGCGTCTCAGACGCGGGTGGAGCGGGAGGAGCACGGCCTCGTCGCGCGCGGGTCGGGAGGGGAGCGGCTGGTCGCCGTGCTCAGCGGGGAGGCGGAATGGCGGCCCTGCCGGGAGCTGCGCGGCCAACCCTGCCGGGGAGACACGGGCCTCCAGACGCGCATCCGGATGGGGCCGGGCGAGCGGCGCTGGATGATCCTGTCGTGGGACTCGGACCGGCCGGAGCCTCTTGCCGCGTACCGGCCCTTCGATCACCTTCGGGATACCCGCCAGGCCTGGCGCCAGTGGGCGCAGCAGCTCCACTACGAAGGGCCGTGGCGGCACCACGTCCTGCGCTCCGCGCTGGCGCTGAAGCTGCTGATGTACGGCCCCACGGGCGCGATGGTGGCCGCGCCCACCACCTCGCTCCCCGAGTGGATCGGGGGGCCTCGCAACTGGGACTACCGCTTCAGTTGGGTCCGCGACTCAGCGATGGCGGTGCGCGCCACCAACCTCCTCGGCTTCCTGGGGGAGTCGCGCGAGTTCTTCTACTTCATGCGCGACACGTTGCAGCGCGGTGACCTGCTCCAGGTGATGTACACGCTGGACGGTGGCCCCGTGCCGCCGGAAACGGAGCTGACCCACCTCGCTGGCTTCCAGGACTCGCGGCCGGTGCGGCTCGGCAACGGCGCGAGGGACCAGTTCCAGTTCGACACCGCGGGTGCGCTGCTCGACGCGGCGTACCTCTACGAGCGCTCCGGCGGGCGGCTGCCGCTGCGCACCTGGAGGCTGCTCCGCTCGGTCATCCAGACCACCGCCCGCCGCTGGCGCGAGCCCGACCACGGCATCTGGGAGCCGCGCCGGGAGATGCGGCACAACGTCCATTCGAAGCTCATGGGTTGGCTGGCATTGCGCCGGGGACAGCACCTGGCGAAGCTCTTTGGTGAGACGGCGCTGGAGCAGTCCAGTGCCGCCCTGGCGGACGTCATCCGGGCGGACATCCTTCGCAACGGCGTGGACCCGGCGCGCAAGCACTTCGTCGGAGCCTACGGAGGCAACGAGCCGGACGCCGCGCTGCTGCTGCTGCCCATCGTCGGCTGCTTCCAGGCGACGGACCCGTTCATCCTGAGGACCCTCGACTGGCTGCGCGCGGAGTTGGGCACAGGCCCGTTCCTGCGCCGCTACCGGATGGATGACGGGGTAGGGGGGCCGGAGGGAGGCTTCATCCTCTGCGGCTTCTGGCTGGCCGAGGCGCTGGCGCTGGCCAATCGCATCGAAGAGGCCGAGGACGTCTTCGTCGCGCACGCGGAGGCGTCGAACCATCTGGGACTGCTGGCGGAGGAAATCCACCCGCTGACCCGCGAGCAGTTGGGAAACTTCCCGCAGGCCTTCAGCCACCTCGGTCTCATCAGTGCCGCCGCGCGCATCGACCGCGCGCTCAGGCTTCGGGACGAAGGGCAGTCGGAGCCCCCCCACCTCCTGGAGCCCGAGCCGCCGCCCATTGAGTGACGCGGCTCTTGCTCGACACAGAAGCGCCTGCTCGTGAGCATGGGGGCTCTTTTCTCCGCGCGCGAAGTAGGATGCGCGCATGCTCAAGGTCTACGGCTTCTCCCGAGTGAACAAGATGGCCCGCGGCAAGACCCGCGACCTGCGCGTGCTGTGGGCGCTGGAGGAGATGGGTCTGCCGTACGAGGTCGTGGGGATGGATCATCCGCAGCACGACCTCGATACGCCCGCGTATCGCGCGCTCAATCCGTTTGGACAGATTCCGGTGATCGACGACGACGGCGTGGTCGTCACCGAGTCGGGCGCGATCCTGCTCTACCTCGCCCGCAAGAGCGGCAAGCTGATGCCGCGCGACCTCGCCGGCGAAGCGCAGGTGCTGCGCTGGTGCGTCGCGGCGCTGAACACGATCGAAGTCCCGATCCTGACCGCGTGGTTCGTCGACCTGAACGGCGGCAAGGGCACCCAGGGGAGCGATGCGCTTCACCAGTGGGGGGACATGCGCCTGAAGCAGCTCGACGGCTGGCTCGCGGGCAGGGAGTTCGTCGCGACCGACGCGTTCACCGTCGCGGACATCTTGATGACGCATGTGCTGGGCGCCGGCACCGACGAGAGTGTCGTCAAGGACCATCCCAACGTGCTCGCCTTCCAGAGGCGTTGCATCGCGCGCCCGGCCTGGAAGAAGACGTTCGACGCCTACTGCGACCGCGTCGAAGCGGCCTGAGCGCGGGGCGCCGCGGCCTCGGCGTGCTACCCAGCGCGCGCTGAGCATCGGACGAACAGGCCACCCCTTTCGCACGACGGGAGGATTCGTCACGGTGCTCCCCCGGCTCAGACGCGAAATGGCCCGCCATCCGTGAGGAGAGCGGGCCGTGTCACTTCAGCGCCGTGCGTGTCTACAGAGCGAAGGTGCGCTCAGGGCGTGTAGATCATCGCGGCGGGGACGTAGTTGGGATTGATGCCCCCCGCGATGAGGACCCTGCCAGAGGGGAGCAGGATGGCGGTGTGGTTGTAGCGGGCCGTGGGCATGTCTCCGACGGAGGACCAGACATTGGTGGCCGGGTCGTACACCACCGCGGAGGAGAGATAGTTGATGCTGTCGTGGCCCCCTGAGACGAGCACCTTGCCGGAGGAGAGCAGGATGGCGGTGTGAGACTCGCGGTAGATGGGCATGCTGACGACGGAGGACCAGGAGTTGGTGGCTGGGTCGTACACCTCCGCGGAGCTGAGATGGCCGCCACCGATCCCCCCCGTGACGAGCACCTTGCCGGAGGAAAGCAGGGTGGCGGCGTGGAACCGGCGGAGCAAGACCATGGTGCCTGCGGAGGACCATGAGTTGGTGGCCAGGTCATACAGCTCCGGGGAGGCGATGGTGCCGCTGCTGCCGCTGCCCCCCGCGACGAGGACCTTTCCGGAGGAGAGCAGGGCCGTGGCGGTGTGGTAGTAGCGGGCCGTGGTCATGCGGCCGGCGGAGGACCAGGCGTTGGTGGCCGGGTCGTACACCTCCGCGGAGGCGAGGTGGCCGTTGCTGCCGCTGCCCCCCGTGACGAGCACCTTGCCGGAGGGCAGCAGGGCCGTGGCGGTGTGGGAGTTACGGGCCGTGGCCATGGTGCCTGCGGAGGACCAGGAGTTGGTGGCCGGGTCGTACACCTCCGTGGAGGGGAGGAGGCCGCTGTTACCGATGCCCCCCGTGACGAGCACCTTCCCAGAGGAGAGCAGGGTGGCGGTGTGGAGCCGGCGGGCCGTGGCCATGGTGCCTGCGGAGGACCAGGAGTTGGTGGCTGGGTCGTACACCTCCGCGGAAGCGAGGTTGCCATTGACGCTGTCGTATCCCCCCGAGACGAGCACCTTGCCGGAGGAGAGCAGGGTGGCGGTGTGGTGCTGGCGGGCCGCGGTCAGGGTGCCTGCGCCCGCCCAGCCGGTCGCGCACGCCGGCAGGCCGGAGGCGGAGAAGGACTTCGAGGCCGTCAGGCCGTAGGCATTGGTGGCGCCAGCCGTGACGAAGGAAGCTCCCGTCACCGCGCAGGAAGGCGCCGTCCACACGATCTGGCTGGTGCTGGCGGTGTTCTGCGCCGTGGCCAGCGAGCCGATACTGGCACTCCAACCGAACGTCAGGGCGCTGGACTGAGGGTCCAGGGCGGTGACGCTGAAGGTCACGGTCTGTCCCGGGGAGGTGGTGTTGGCGGTCTGGTAGAAGTTGGTGATGGTGGGGACGAAGCGCTCGGTGGAGGCGGCGGCGATGCAGAGGTTGATCGAACCCGTGGTCTGCCCCCCGCGGCCGTCTTGAACGGTGACGGTGAGCTGGCAGTTGTTACACGCGGCTGACGGAACGGAGGACGGGACAAAGGAGGCGGCGCTGGAAGTCGCATTCGTCCAGGTGCCGGGGCACGTCGCGGTCGTGGCCCACTGGTAGGAGAGGGTATCTCCATTCGCATCCGAGGCGTTGGCGGACACAGAGACGGACTGTCCCACGTCGAGGCGGGTGCGGGAGGGGGAGACCTTGGAGACCACCGGCCAGAGGTTGAAGGAGAGGTTGACGGCCCCGCTGCCGGTGGCGGCACCCGAGACGACGTTGACAGACAGGGAGAAGGAGGAGGCAGCCCCCTGGGAGTCCGTCACGGTGAGGGTGAGGGTCTGGATTCCAGTGGAGGAAGGCGCCGTCCACGAGGTGGACGTGGAGGTGGGGGTGGAGAAGGAGCCGCTGGAGGCCGTCCACGCCTGGGTGAGGGTGTCCGCCGTGTTGGGATCACGCACCGTCGAGCTCAGGGTGATGGAGGCGCCTGTCTGGACAGTGGTGGCGGAGGCCACGACGGACTCAATGAGGGGTGCCTCGTTGCCATAGGGCTGAGGGGGAACAATCTCCTGGAGGGTGATGGCTACGGCGGTGGTCTGGTTGGCGGTGATGCTCACGCCCGACGTCTGGCCCTGGAAGATCTTGGTGCCGGCCGAGTCGAAGGCCTCGGCGAGGAAGGTGCGGTTGGAGCCCACGGGGATGTTGCCGATGATGCCGCCCCAGGCGCCGCTGACCTTGGCCAGTTCGACGACGAGGGAGCCCATCTCCGTGGCGGAGATGGTCACCTTGACGCGGGTGGCATCATTGGCGGAGAGCGCCTGTTGGGCGGTGGCGGCGAATTGGACAGATCCGGTGGGCTCACCGGTGGGCTCGGAAATGCAGGCAGCGAGGGAAAGCAGCAGGACCGCGGCGAGAGAGGGGAGACTTCGAAGGCTCGGCATGTTTTCGCTTTCGCGGAGGGCCAGGTCGGTCCCGCGAAGTGAATGAGCCGACAGGTCAATCAATGATGCAAAAAACCGCCAGACTGTTCCAGGGGGTGTCCGTGGGGACGGTCCCGTCCTTGTGACTTTGAAGCGTTCGACATGCCGACGCTGCGTGGGATTGGCCCCACGGCCCCCTGCTTCCACGACAACAGCGCAAAGGGCACGTGGAGGGGACGCAATCTCTCTCCTCCACACCTGTGACCCGTCCCGTCACAAGCGCCGCCGGGTTGTGACCTTCTCCGTCACTCACTCCCGGCCAGGGCCGCGAGCGTGGGAAGGCCAGACTCCCGGGAGCCCTTGGCATATCAAGTGAATGGCGGCCTGCGGGGATTCCCCCCACCCTGAAGCCTGTCAGGAGCCATCCATGTCGCTGTTCCGTCGCCAGACCCCCGCTGGCCTCGCCGCGCTGTTCGCCTTCGTCCTTCCGTTCGCGCAGGCCCACGCGAAGGAGGACTGCGCCCAGTTCTCCGGCTCGAAGCACTGCGCGACGGGCGACGCGCGGCTGGAAGTAGAGGACGACTCGCTTTATGTGCACGCCCCCGACGCGAGCGGGGAGCACGGCGTGCGCGTGGACGCCGAGCGCGCCAAGGCCTGGAGCGCGGGCGTGGGGGTGGAGCCGTCCGAGGACAAGGAGGAGGGCGAGACGAGGACCCTGAAGACCTACGTCGCGAAGGGCCAGGTGGTGGCCATGTCCTCCGTCACGGAGACGGCGCAGGGACAGTCCTTCGCGGCCTCCTTCGTGAACGCGGACGGCAAGCCGACGACGTACACGGCGAAGGTGTTCCTGGAGGGGAAGCTGATGGTCTCCGTGAGCGGCATCAAGAGCGGAGAGGTGGGCGTCGTGGCCTTCAACAGCTCCGAGTCCCCCGCGCCCAGGCCGTCCTGCACGACCCTGACCCGCAAGGCGTGCATGAAGCTGTGTGGCCTGCCCCTCCCGGCCTGCGCGCACTGCCTCAAGCCGTGCCGCCACGGCATCGAGAACGACATCTATCTCAACGGTGACGGCAGCGTCCCCTACCTCGACATGTCCTTCGAGTCGCCCTTCAACCACGCCGCCGTGGGCAGCTCCGCGAAGGCGGCCCCGGAGATCGTCGAGGGCGACCGGGTGGTGCTCGTCGCGGACGAGCCGAGCGCGGGCGAGGACCACGACGTCGACCAGGTGTTCATCCACAGCACGTCGAAGACGGTGGAGCTCACCGGCGAGACCACGACCCGTCGCTAGGCCCCCGTCGGGCCGCCCGCCTTGCCGCCGGCGCGGATGGGCGGCCCGATGAGGAAGGGCTTCTTGTGGTCCGGCAGCGCGAGCGACCCGAAGGCCTCCTTGAGATGGACGCCTACGGACACGTGAACAACGCGCGCACGTTCACCGGGTTCGAGTCCGCGCGCATCGCGTACATGGCGCGCATCAGGCTGGTGGGGGCGTCTGCGGGACTGCCTGCGGCCGGTAGTATGCTTGGCCAATCTGGTGGCCGTCGTGCCCCCGCGGCGAGGAGTCGAACGACGTGAACGGTCCGGACGGCGGAATGGCCCTGGGTGTGTTCCTGGGCATGTTGTTCCTCGTGGTGGTGGGGGGATGCCTGGGCGTCGGCGTCGCCCTGCTCATCAAGAAGTTCTTCAGGCTCTCGATGCTCGCGGCGGTCTGCGTGGGACTCCTGCTGGTGGTGGTAGGCGCGGTCGGACTGTTCTCGGTGGTGTTCGACGACCTGACGGCCCGTTGGTGGGACGCCCGGACCGCGAAGACGGTGCACTTTACCGTGCCCAAGGGCTTCAACGGCCGGCTGCGCCTGTTTCTCGACGCGAACGGGCCCGCCCTCAACGAGGTGAACGGCAAGCTCGAGGTGCCGGTCGGTACAGCGAGGGCGCAGAAGGTGAAGGCCAGCCAGGGGCTCGAGAACGACCATGCCCGCCCGATACGAAGCCCATGACACGGAGGGCACGCCGGTCGAGGTGTTCCTCGACATCAGCGGCGGTCAGAGCGGCAGCGTGGTGCCCATGAGCGCGGCCACGGGAGGGTCGATAAGGGGGCTCAAGCGGCCGCTGTACAGGCCCTCGTCCTCACGCGGGACTCGCTGTCGACCGCCGCGAGCCTGGAGTCCAGCACGCGCATCGCTCCAGGGCCGCTCAGCGAGCTGTACGGCTGACGACGCGATGCGGTGAAGGCTGCGGAATGAACAATTGCAACGCACCTTCACCGAATCGTTCTGACGCTCCGCGTTCGTGATGGAAGGATTGCCTCCGTCATGCGACCGCGGCGACGCTGCGCCGCCATGGGACACAATCGGCTGATGCGGATTGGCGTGGTGGGCGGGGGAGCCATGGGGTGCGGAATCGCGCTTGAGCTCGCCATCGCTGGCAGGCAGGTGGTGCTCTTCAACACGCGTCCGGACAGCAGTGAGCGAGCGCGGGTGAAGTTGGAACGGGACGCGGCGCTTCTGGTGGAGACGGGGCTGCTGTCGCTGTCAGGGCGTGAGGCCGCGCTTGGGCGGATCCGGCGCACCACGGTGCTCGCCGAGGCCGCCGTGGGCCAGGACCTGGTCCTCGAGTCCGTGCCCGAGGACCTCGTGCTCAAGCAGGAGGTCTTCCGTCAACTGGACGGGCTGGCGGCGCCGGACACCGTGCTCGCCTCCAACACCACCGCACTGAGCGTGACGGCGCTGGCGCGGGACTGCACCCGGCCCGAGCGTGTCCTCGCGGCGCACTACTACCTGCCGGCGCACCTGATTCCCCTCGTGGATGTCATTCCCGGGGAGAAGACGGCCCCTGACGTCGTGGAGACCGTGCGGCGCTTCCTGGAGGAGGTGGGCAAGACGCCGGTGGTGTTCGCGAAGGACGTGCCGGGCTCGGTGGGCCCGCGCTTGTTGCAGGCGCTCATCGGCGAGGGCATCCGGCTGGTGCAGGAAGGTGTCGCCACGCCGGAGATGGTGGACCGCGTGCTCACGCAGGGAATCGGGCGGCGGTTCGGCGCGTCCGGCATCTTCGACCGGTTGGATCTCGCGGGGCTGGACCTCGTCACCGGCGTCATGCGCAACGCCGGACGCCCGGTGCCCCCGGTGCTCGCGCAGAAGGTGGAGCGCGGCGAGCTGGGCTTGAAGACGGGCCAGGGCTTCTACACCTGGACGCCGGACGCCACCGCCGCCTTCGAGGAGCGCGTCGCCCGCGGCCTCATCACCCAACTTCGCGAGGACCGGGCCGAGGGCCGTCTCCCCAGCCCCACGTCGGAGACGCCGGAATGAGCCCGGAGCTGGTGCTGCTGGACGCGGACGTGCTGTCGGACTTCCTCGCGGACGCCACCCGCGAATACCTGGCGTGTACCCCGGAGCTGCCACCCCGGAGCTGGGCCGTCCTGCTGGGGCGCTTCGTGGACGACGCGATGCGGGTGGAGCGCGTCCGCTTCGCCGCCAACATCCGCGAGACGGACGACACCGTGCTCCAGGAGTTCGACGCCACCATCATCCCGCGCTTCGGCGCCTGCTATGCCAATGGCCGGCGCGGCTACTGGTGCGAGCCCCGGGAATTGCTGCGCATCACCGCGGAGGCGGAGGCGGAGGGGCGGGAGGTGCTCGGCTCCATCCACCTGCACCCGGACTGGCACCGCATTGGCCCGCCCCACGAGCGCGGCCTGCGGGTGAGCCAGGAGCCCACGCCCATGGACCGGCATCTGTTCCAGGGCGCCGGCTGGCCGCTCAACATGATCCTCTACCTGGAGCAGCGCGAGGGCCGGCTCCACCACGCGCTCGGGGCGTGGGCCGCCCCGTCCGAGTCCGACACCCACTGCCGCCCGCTGGCCTTCCGCTTCGTCGAGCGGTGAGGTCAGGAGTCGAAGTACTGGAGTTCGAGTCCTGTGGCGACCAGCTCCGCCACCGTGACCTTGTCATCGAGGCGCTCCGGCGGGTATCCCCAGAAGGCGACGATGAGCCGGTCCAGCTCCTGGGTCAGCGCATTGGCGGCCTGCGCATGGTCGAGCATCCGTCGGGCGAGCTTCTGCTCCAGGGCTTCGAGTGGGGGGATGAGCTTCGTGTCTTGCACCGCCAGCCGGAACAGCTGGGCTTCGCGGCCCGTGTCCTCCTCTGGCAGTGCCAGCAATCGTTCGCGGAGGAAGAACGCGCGGGTCAATCCGTGGAGGTGGAGGGGATTCGCGACAACGTAGAGCGCGCGCTCAAGCTCCTCCTCCCGCGTCGCTTCCGCGACCACGGCGCGCAGGGGGAGGTGGCGGAGCCCGAAGCGCTCGAAGAAGGCGGGCACGTACTCGTACGTCACCGCCTTGCGTCCCTCGCCCAGGGGCTTCAAGTCCCCACTGCCGCAAGCCGGGCACTGACGTGCCTTGGGCGGCACCGCGTGCCACACCTCGCGCGTCGGGGCCTCAGCGGCCTTCCGGGCCGCGCGCTCCCGTCGATTCGCCAGGGCAGCCTCGGCCTGTGCCGTCTCCTTCTCGGGGCTTCGTGCCTCGCCTCTCAACTCCTGGGCGACAGGGGGCAGCTTCTCCGCCTTCTTGCCAAAGACGCGCCGCTCCAGCGCGGCCATCTTCGACTCCAGCGACGTCATCCGCTCCCGAAGCTCCTCGGCCTCCTCACGCCAGGGGCAGAAATGGTCGAGGGGCAGGACTTTGGGCACCCGCGCTCAACGACGCGCCGGGTAGGCCATTCACGAGGAGACGTACTCAGCTGCCTGTACGCCCTGGGGGCGCCCAGGCAGGCTGGCGCTTCACCTCGGCCACGTCGATGCCGTCCAGCAGCATCGCCAGCTGCGTGGCGTCCAGCGTCACTGCCTTCGCGTCCGCCTCCACCCGGGGCAGCCGGAAGCGGCCCGTCTCCAGCCGCTTGTACAGCAGCACGAAGCTGCCCCGGCTCCACGTCAGCACCTTGATGCGGTCGCCCCGCCTGGAGACGAAGGCGAAGAGGTGCCCCGAGTAGACGTCCTCGCCCCAGGCCGTGCGCACCAAGGCCATCAGCCCGTCGATGGACTTGCGCATGTCCACCGGCTCCGTGGCCAGCACCACGCGCACCGACGCGGGAAGCGAACACCGCCTCACCGTCCCAATGCAGCGACGAGCCGGGCCATGTAGTCCACGTCGGCACCCACGGCGAATCGCAAGCGCACTCCGTTTGCCGCCACCACCTCCAGCACGGACTCGGACGCCACGGGGGCCGTCGCCAACTGAACCGGCAACAGTCGCACCGGCTCACCGCGCGCCGTCGCGGCCCGCCGACGCCGGTACACCCAGGACTGCAACGTGCTCAGCCTCACGCCTCGCGCTATCGCGAACTCCCGTTGCGTCAGCCCGCTCGCCTCGAACGCTTCCGCGACGCGCGACCACTCCGGCTTCTCCACCTGCTTCAACATGCCAGAAGCGTCCGCCGCGCCCTGCTACGCCGGCAATCCCTCACGGCACGTCGTTGGCCGGACGGTTACCCCAGGACTGCAATGCGCTCAGCCGTACGTCCCGCGCCAGTGCGAATTCCTGCTGCGTCTGCCCGCTGGCCTCGAAGGCCTCCGCGACGCATGCCCACTTCGGCTTCTCCACCTGCTCCGCCATGCACAGAAGCGTCCGCCGCCCGTTGCGCCTCCGGCAATCCCTCACGGCACGTCGTTGGCCGGACGGTTGCGTTGCGCGTGTGCTCTCGTATCTGAGGAGCCCGCGGCAAGATTTTTGTTAATCTTTAACTGGTCGAAGGATTGATCTAGTCGCCAGTCTTAAGTGAGGAGCGTTGGCTGTTTATTATACGCCTCCACTGTCGGGCCGATTCGAGAGTCCTCTGGAATTTACGCAAACGTCTTGCGGCTAAGGAAGGATTGAAACGCATGTTCGCGAGCAAGGCCAGAGCATCGGATCTCAAATGAGGGTCACCGCTCTTTATGGCGTTGCGGAAATGCCGAGTCGCCTCCTGTGTCCTGCCTTGTTTGGCAAGTACGGCCCCAAGATTTACTTCTGCCCTGGTGGACGTGTATGGGAGTCTTGAGTTGACGGCGTCACGCAGGAGCGTCTCTGCGCCACTTGCATCGCCCATGATAGAGCGAAGGATCCCGAGGTCAATTTTAGCGTCAGTCGCTGTGGTGGTTTGAAATGAGAGGGAGGCTTTTTCTGCAAGCTGGATGGCTTCTGCCAATCTGTCTTGTTGTATAAGGAGAGTTCGCAGGTTTTGGTTGGCGATGTCGATTGCGTCTGGTTGATTGGACTGAAGTGCTTCGCGAAGGAGGCGCTCCGCTTCTCTTGGATCGGCTTTTTTGTAGATGGAGCCAAGGTTGGCTTTTGCCAATGCGGATGTGCTTGGGTCGCTTGCCTTTATGCCTGCTTGAAATAAAGGTTCGGCGTCGGTCGGCCTGTCATTTCTTACAAGAATTACTCCCAGGTGGACCTTGGCCATTTCTGACACGCCTGGCTCGTTTGAAAATGATAGCCGATTGTAGATTTCTTCGGCTTCATCTATTCGGTCTAGATTCAGGAGAACCCCTCCGAGATTGCTTTCCGCCATGATTGCAGCGTCGGAGAGATTGGCGTTCGACTGGGCGCTCTTTAGGACTTCGCGAAAGATTGTCTCCGCTTTTTCTAGTTCGCTGCGGAAAAGGTTGATCGTGCCTAGGCCAACTGCTCCCATTGCTGCTGCTTCGTGATGAGCAGGATCGATATCAAGTAAGATTCGCTCGGCTTCGTGAAGTTGTCCCTTGTCCATGAATACTCGAGCGAGGTTGACTTTGGAGTGTGCGATGATTTCGCTATCTCCTGAATTGATACCCTCGACAAATATGCGCTCAGCGTCGGCTGTATTGCCTTGTTTGAGGTGTGTTAAGCCAAGATTGGCTGTCGCCTTCCTCTGTATGTCAGGTCTGGCTGAGCAGGCGCCTTGCTCGAAAGCATGCTTGGCGCCAGCGAGGTCTCCCCGCTTCAGAAGTATGGTTCCAAGATTGACCATGGCTTGGTCTGCCGTGTCGCCACGGCCGACTGCTGCTGCTTGTCGATATCGTTGCTCGGCGGCTGAATAATCTTTCTCGCTTTGGAGTATTGCACCCAACATGAACGCGGCCGTTGAGATGGTTTCCGCGTCTGAGGAGGTTAGCGCAAATTCAAGAGTGCTTCGGGCGAACTTGTGATCCTGTCGACGGCGTGCGATGCGTCCTAGGGACAACGCGTCCGCGTGCGAGGCGAATGTGAGGATGTGCTCCCAGAAATGCTCCGGAATGGGGATGCCTAGTTTTTCTGTATTCTCCACTAGGAAGTCGATGGCGGCAAAGGACCTCGCTTGGTTTGGCTTGTTGGTCGCTGCCAGCATTGCGACATGATGTCCAACAGGCTCCCGGGCCCATGCAAGCCCTGCTTCAAAAGCTGCTGGTGTAAAATCTACGTGAGGAAGATTTGACAGAGCGAGATATTGCGCTGCAAGCATGCTTAACGCTGGCTCTGGAATAGGTCGAAGAATTCCTGAACGATGCCAGTCAATCGCTGCACGCATTATTGCATGACCCGGAGGGTTCACTTCCACGCCCGTCGCTAGTCGTCGCGCTAGTTCCGTTGCTGCGACCAAATGCTCACCAAGGCTCTGTGTGAGTCGATCAGGAGGCTCCTCGGGGTAGGCTATGCATGCTCTCTGGGTTTCCTCAGGGCTTAGAGTGGATGCTAGGTTGATTTGCTGAAAGTGCTTGAGGATAAGCTGGCTGTCTTTTTCGATGTCGCCTTTTGAGTCCAGGTAGCTACTGTGTCGTTGTGATGTGAGAGTTGAAAATATTTTAAAGCGACCTTCTGTTTGTAGGATTTGGTTTAGCAAGGACGGAGTCATGCTTCCGGGGCCGAGGAACCTCTGCAGATCGTCCAGCCATATAACTGTGAGATCCGTACCCCAATTGATTGGTGGCTCAAGACGGAAAATTTCCGCAAGAGCTTTCCCATCTACTGGAACGAGCAGTGACTGGGCCGGGAAGAGGCGGTAGATAGCCTCAAAGGCTGTGCGTGACTTGCCGGATTTGGAGTTTCCAGTAATTAGGATGAGGTCGTGCGTTTTTGAGATGGCGTCAATTTGGCTGTCGATGTCTCGGGTGACATAGAGAGGGCGTTTGCCGGGTTTGGTGTATTTGGCGGCAACCTTGGAGTTGATGATATTTAGTGCCTTGTATGGATCTATGTCTTGTGTTTTTGGGGCGGGCCATTGAAAAACCAGCGAGCGAATCCTTTGGAGCCAAATTTCATCGTTGCGGCGATCGTCCGCACGTTTCAGGAAATAGTCTAGGAAGACCAAGGTCAGTCCGAGAAAAACTCCAAAAATTGAGACGGGTATCTTCCAGCGTTCTGGTGTTATGTTTGTGAATATGTTGGAAGAAAGGAGTGCAACTATGGCTATTGGTATTGCCCAGAGGAGGCGGGCGTAGGCTAGTGTGCGGCGGCGGTCTTCCCATTTTGAGTTCTTGTTTGGTGTGTGGGGTGGGGGTGAGAATGTGGCCCATATGTGAGGGATTGTTGTGAATAGGATGAGTAGGATTGCGATAAGTGTGAGTGTTTTTGCTGGGTTTTCTGAGAGAAGACTGGTGATTGCCATTTTAGCGACCTGGGAAGAGTGGTGGCCTGTTCTCGTTGGTGTGGCAGCCTGTGACGAAGGGTCCTGTGTTGTATGGACGTAGTCTTTGTGGTGTGGCGGCTCGCCTTGGCGAATTCTGGGACGTCCTTAGAGGACGCGATGGCAAAGAAAAAGCCCAGCAACCCCATGAGATTGCTGGGCTTCTGAATGTGGAGGAGGCGGCAACTGAGCCCGCGCCCTACTCGAAGACGCCGATGCCCGGGTCGGAGCCGTTGTTGGAGGGCTTCGAGGGCTTCGTCGGCCGGGGCGCCGCGACGCGCACCGGCTCCAGGCGCACTTCCACGGGCTGCACCGTCGAGTCCGCGCTCCGGCTGTAGTCGAGCCTGCGCTCCACGTCCTGGTGCCCGGCGAGCTTGAAGCGCAGCACCGACATCCTGGCGCGCGGCAGCATCAGCTTCGTGGGCGTCGTCCCAATCTGGGCGTCCCCGTCGTAGATGGCCGCGCCGGGGGGCGTGGAGATGAACTCCACCGTTACGTCCTGCGACATGGCCGTCGGGTTGGGGGCGGTAGGAGGATCGTCCTGCACCTGTGTGGGAGGAGGCGTGGCCCCCGTCCTCGGATTCGTCATCGCCACGGGCGGCGGGGTGGGGACTTCCTCTCCGCCGCCGCGCGACATGACCAACGCGACGCCCGCGCCCAGGAGCACCAGCGGCACGGCAATGAGCGCCACCTTCTTGCCCCCGGACATGCCCTGGGGCGGCGGCGGCTCGACGGGCTCCTCGCGGGCCGGGGACGGCCGGCGGTTGGCCTGGGAGAGGGGCGGGTTGCCCGTGCTCGAGGTCGGACGGGCCGAGGACTGCGCACCGCCCGCGGGCGTGGAGCCCCGGGCCGGGGCCGCGCCCACTCGGGACGCGGACCGTGCGTGGGTGCCCGTGCCCGCCGGGGCAGGGGCACGGCCCGCGCGGCTGGCGGAGCCCAGGCGGCTGCCTGAACCCGCGCGGCTGTTGGAGCCCGCACCCGGACGGCTGCGGCTGCCGGTGCCACGGTCCGCCCCGGGGACTCCGCCCGTGGGGTGCGCGTCCAGCTCCTCCGCCGACAGGCCGTCCACCGCGTCGATGAGCGCGTCGATGAACTCCTGCGCGTTCTGGTAGCGGTCTTCCTTCTCCGCAGAGAGCGCCTTGGCGAAGAACGCGTCCAGCGCCTCCGGCACGGGCGCGCCCTGGCGCTTGGAATTCACCGGGGGCACGGGCTGGGTGAGCGCGGCGGTGAGCGCCTTGCGCACCGTGTTGGCGCCATAGGGAGAGCTGCCCGTGAGGCAGAAGTACAGCACGCCCGCCATGGAGTAGAGGTCGGAGCGCTGGTCCACGGACTCGCCGCCGGCCTGCTCGGGCGGCATGTACTGGGGGGTGCCCAGCACCTGGCCGGTGGAGGTGAGCTGCTCCTCCTCGTCCTGCTCCAGCGCCTTCACGAGGCCGAAGTCCAGCACCTTGACGAAGTCCTTCCCGTCGAGCGCCTGGACCATGATGTTGTGCGGCTTCAGGTCACGGTGGACGCAACCCTCCTCGTGCGCGTGGGCGAGGCCCAGCGTGGCCTGCTCCAGGAGGTTCACGGCCCGGCGCAGGGTCATGGGCCCCTCGCGCTTGACCAGCTCCTTGAGGCTTTCGCCCTTGAGCAGCTCCATCACGTAGTAGCAGGTGCCGTCCGCAGCGCGGCCGAAGTCGAAGATGGTGATGACGTTCGGGTGGCGCAGGCGGCTGGCGATCTCCGCCTCGCGGCGGAAGCGCTCGAAGAACTGGGGCGCGGCGGCGAGCGACGGGTTGAGCGTCTTCACCGCCACCGGGCGCTGGACGGAGGTCTGGGTGGCGCGGAACACCATGCCCATGCCGCCCTGGCCGAGCACGCTCTCAATCTTGTAGCGGCCGTCCAGGACCTGGCCCAGGAGCTGGAGGCTCTGCGCCGCGCACAGGTGATCTTGACCGTCGGTACTTCCGCAATGGGGGCAGGGGGCGGCCATGGGTGGCGGGAGTATAGGCAAGCCGCGCGCCATGCCCAACCCGAGAGATGTGCCCCCTGGGCAGTCAGGCAGGCATCTGAGGCGTTCCCGTGGGGCCCTCGGGCTGTTATCTCCCGCCCCGCCATGAGCCTCGTCATCGCCCAGGACATCAGCCTCGCCTACGGAAAGAAGGTCCTCTTCGATGAGGACAACTTCACACTTGGCCCCCGGGACCGGGTGGGGCTGGTGGGGGC
>NZ_RAWD01000231.1:0-16058 GCF_003612065.1 Corallococcus sp. CA047B | reverse complement strand
CCGTGCCCCTGTCCCTGGACGCCCTCTGCCAGGCGTCCTGCGCCACCGACGCCGAGTGCCCCGCCGGCCTCCTCTGCGTCGCGGCCGGGGACGCTCCCGCCCGGTGTCTGCTGCCCGCGCTCCAGGCGGGGACCTATGGGGCCACGTGCTCGGAGGACGCCGTGTGCGGCGGACAGGGCGTGTGCGCCCGGCTGGAGGTGGAGGGTGAAGACGCCTGCCGCTGCTTCACCCCCTGCGAAGCCATCACCGACCCCCTGCCTTCCGACGACGGCCCCCCGTCCGTGAGCGGAGGAGGTTGCACCGCGGCCCCCGGGGCCCTGGGCGCCGTCACCCTGGCCGTGCTGCTGGGGCTTTCGCGGCGACAGTCCCGGCACAGGATTCCAGCAGGTCGGTCAAAGACTGACTCTGCGTGAAACCACCCACAAAACCGCAAATGTAGGCGCAACTCCGCAAGTAGGGGGCCGACAATCAGGCATAACGGTTTTCGGCAATCGCGAGGTTCTCCACATGGGTGACTACCGGATCAAGTCGGGCGACACGCTGGGCGCGCTGGCCAAGCGGTTCAACACCGACGTCGGCTCGCTGATGAAGGCGAACCCGAACATCAAGAACGCCGACCTCATCTACGCGGACGCCAAGCTCAACATCCCGGGCGCCAAGGACGAGTTCCAGGCCGAAGGCGCGGGCCCCAAGGGTCCGAACCTGACCGGCGGCACCGAGCAGACCCAGGGCGCCAGCGGCGCGGAGCCCGTGGGCGACGTGCCCCCCGGCCAGGTCGGTGACTGGATCAAGCAGGCGATGGACATCCTCAAGGCGAACGGCGTCCCGGTGGAGAAGATGAACCCCCAGGACATCGCGAAGATCATCGAGCACGAGTCCAGCGGCAACCCGAACGCCATCAACAACTGGGACTCGAACGCGCAGAAGGGCACGCCCTCCATCGGCCTGATGCAGACCATCCAGCCGACGTTCGACGCGCACAAGCTCCCCGGCCACGACAACATCCGCAACCCGGTGGACAACATCATCGCGGGCGTCCGCTACTCCATCGAGCGCTACGGCTCGGTGTCCAACGTCCCCGGCATCAAGGGTCTCAACAGCGGCAGCGGCTACGTCGGTTACTGACCGGCGCGCCCACGCCCTGAAGCAGCACCGCGCCCCGCGCGGGAAGGCGGTCCCCTGAGAAGGGGGCTTCGTCTCCCACGCGGGGCGTCGTCTTTTCCGGCGTGAAGTCCGGGGCGGAAAACCGTCAGCCTCCGTGCAGCCCGGAGCGGTTGCGCGGTCCGCCCGCGCCCTTGATGTGGATCTGGCTGGGCGCCTTCTTGCGGCCCCGCAGCCCGGTGCCGCGGTTGTTGCGCTTGGGGCCGTGGTCGCCCGCGGCGGGGCCCAACGTCACGCGCTTCAAGTCCTTCTGCCGCAGCAGCTCCGCCTCGTCGTCGTGCGCCAGCGTCTTGCGGCCTTTGCTGGCCTGCACACTGGGTTGGGCCGCATGGGCATCCACGCGCCGCTTGTTCTTGATTCCTGCAATCAGGGTCCGCACGGACATAGAAGTCCTCCTGTCCCAAAGAGGTAGGGACCCCATGGAGGTGATGCCATCCCTGGCGACGGGCGGGGCAAGGGCCGCTCCCGGTGCATGCAGGGGGTGGGCGCTCGTCCGGGCGGGAGGTCAGGAGGTGCGAAGCGAGCGTCCGCCCGTACCGGGTGGCCGCAAGCATGTCCAGGGAAGCGGATGGCTTGGGTCGGTTTGAACCGAGCGCCTGTCTGGACAGGCATTGATGGTCCTCACCTTGAGGAGAATTCCAGCCTTCGCCTATCTTTTCCCCATGAGGCTGGAGATTGCCGCCGCCGCGATGAGTTCGTGCCTGGGGCCCCTCATCACGGCCTGTGCGGCATTCCGGGCGGGGCTGGGACATGCCCGCTCCTCACGTGAGTTCCCGTACTTCCCAGAGGGGGACAACGCCCCGGTTCCCCTGGTGACATGTGCCATTCCAGACGTCACCTTTGGCTTCTCCGCCGCGGGCAGGCTCATCGCCATCCTCCATGAGGCGCTGATGGACCTCCAGGGCCGGGTGTCGCTCCAGGAGTTGGGGGCTGGCACCCCTCTCTTCCTGGTGCTTCCGGACCCCCTGGAGCGTGACTTCCCGATGCGCCCCGAGCTGCGCGAGGACGCGACGCGGCGGCGCGATGTGCTCGGCACCTTCGTCTTGAAGCAGGCCTTCGACAACCTGGGGATGGCTTGGCGGGGCGGATGGCGATTCTTCATGGGAGGCCATGTGGCTTTTGCCCGGGCGCTCCAGGCCGCGCGGGACGTCATCCGCTCCCGCGAAGCAGAGGCCTGCCTGGTGGTCGCGGTGGACAGCCTGCTGTCACCTCCGACCCTGCATTCCCTTTCCCTGCGAAGGCGCCTCAAGACGGAGGACCAGCCCGTGGGGTTCATTCCGGGAGAGGCCGGGGTCGCGCTGCTGCTCCGGCCCGCGAAGGGACGTCTGGACTCGCGTGTCCCCTCGCCGGTCCTCCTCGATGACGTGTGCGTCCTGGAGTCCCCCGAGCCCGAGCGGGCTGATGGCCGCGGCCTGGCGGCCTGTGTGGAGCGGGTGCTGCCGCCCGGAGCGTCTGCTTCGGAGGAGCCGTTGCTGGTGAGCGACCACAATGGCGAGCAGCGGCGGGCCCACGAATGGGGCGGCCTGCTGCTGCACCTGCGCATGAGGCGCCCGGAGTGGAGGCTTGAGCGCTCCTCCTGGCTCCCGGCGCTCAGCTTCGGTGAGACGGGAGTCGCCTCGGGGGCCCTGGGCGTCTGTGTGGTGCTTCGGGGGTTTGAGCGTGGCTATGCCCGGGCGCGCTCGGGCGTGGTGCTCACGTCGGAAGACAGACAGGCTCCACGGGCCGCCATCCTGCTGTCCGCTTCGGAGAAGGAAGGTCGTGCATGAGCAGCTCCGGGACGAGCGGAACCCAGACGAGGAGTCGCTTCAGCGAGTTCAGCTTCAGCAACGTCGATGAGGACACCTTCAGACACGAGAAGTTTCCGGAGCTGGAGGACCCCGCCTATCCCAAACAGCTCATCCAGGAACTGGAAGCCGAGGCGAAGGAGGCGTCCGAGCACGCGAACACGCCGGATCCGCTCAAGCGCCGGGGGCACGCCCAGTACCGGGGGCCCGCGTACGTGCACAAGCACGGTGGTCGGGGCCGCTACAACCAGTGGCCCTTCGACTTCCTCTTCATGGGATGCGACGACGCCCGGAAGAAGACGATGCTGGAGAAGGTGGAGAAGCTCGCGGAGCAGCGCCCGGTCTGGGCCATCGTGAAGGACCGTGCGAAGTGGGAGGCGTGCTTCGAGTTTCCCGAGCCCGGTAGCTTTCCTGGGAAGGACAAGCGGTTCTTCCTGACGAAGAAGCTCACCCACAAGACGACGGCGGAGCACTACTTCTTCTTCTCGGCTTCCACTCCATACCGGTGGGTGGCGCACCACCTCATCCCCATCGAGGTCTTCGACAGTCGGGATGAAGCCCATTTCACCGATGAGGAACAGGAGTTGATTCGTGCGTCGGGCTACGACGTGAACAACGGGCACAACATCGTGCCGCTGCCCACCTGGGATGTGCCCCCGCATTGCCTGCTGGCGCATCTTGGCGGGCACGCCGAGTATCTCAAGTACGCCAGAAAGCGGTTGGAAGGCGTCAAGGACAAGGTCAAGAAGGCCCGGGAAAGTGACAAGCCTCACGCGGCGTTCTACTCACAGATCATCGAAAAGCTGACCAGTGCCGAGAACAAACTCTGGGTCAAGCTCAAGGACCTGGGTAGGGATTCGGTCAAACTGTACCTGCAGGGCAAGCGCCCCAAGGACAATCTGGTGAAGTTCATTTCCAAGGGCAAGCGGAAGAGCACCGGGAGGCGCAGGCGTTTCCCGGAGGGAGCGATGAATTGATGACGACCGACAGCCGGACGTTCTGGATGCTCGACACCATCAGCAATCCCGGAGCCGTCATCGAAACCTACGTGGCGGACGCTCCGTCCAAGTGGCGTCTCTTCGAGGGGCAGAGTCACATCTCGCAGTTCCCAGCGGGGGCCACCTTGAAGTTCTCCAGGAACTTCCCCAAGCACCGCAAGCTCTTCGACTTCGTGGCCAACACGCTGAGCCTGATCATCGCCTCGAAGAAGGTGAAGGACATCCTCGACTCGGTGGGGGTGGACAATTGCGAATACCTTCCTGTGGCGGTGAAGGACCACAAGGACAAAATCGTGGGGCCCGAGTACTTCATCATCCACCCGGTGGGCGGAGAGGATGGCATCGACCTGGAGAAGTCCGTCTATTACAAGGAGCCCTTCGACGAGCGCGAGATCGAGGATGTCGACCTGCTCGCCCTGAACAAGGAAGCCATCTCCCCGCGTGCCCGCTTCTTCCGCTTCAAGCCCCTGATGCGGGAGTACGTCATCGACCAGGTCGTGGCCGACGCTCTCAAGGCCGGCAAGGTCACCGGCTACCGGCTGTTCGCGGCGGAAGGTTGGGACGGCTCCTTCATGCACCTGGAGGAAGAGTGATGGAGTTCGACCTCGCACAACTCCGGGAAGAGGCCGCAGACTCGCTCGACATCCTCTTTGACGACGCCTTCCCGGAAGTGCTCGCGGAGGGGACGGTGGAAGAGCTCGTGGGACTGGTGCGCGAGGCCTGCGTGCACTTCCACACCCAGGGCGTGACGACCCTGCTCCTCGACGGGAGCCCTCAGCACCTCTTCTACCAACTGGCCTGTGCGGCGGAGAACTGGCGCCGGTTGCTCATCCACCTGCGGGCCCAGGGCGCGAGCCTTCCGCCCGCCTCCGACAATGCCTCACTGCTGGGGGCCGTGGCCGGCGGGTATTGGGAACTCGCCCGCGACCTGTGCCGGGTCTCCGCCTCCCAGCAGGGCGAAGAGGAGTACGAGGACGAGTTCGCCTGGGCCCGGCTGCTCCAGGAGTTCATCGCGCTGCCGGAGGGTGGATCGCCTTCCGAAGTCTGGCTCCACCCGCATGAAGGGGCCCTCGCGAAGTCCCAGGCGGACCGGTGGGAGTGGTTCCAGGCCCTGCTGTCAGGAGACGGCGGTCGTTTCCTCGCCGCCCTCGAACGGGTCCTCCAGCAGCATTCGGCGGAAACCGAAGCCGAGGCCGTGAGGTGGGGCACTTCTCCGGAGCAGTTCGTGGCCTACCGCTTCATCTGGTTCGAAGGGCTCGCGATGCTCCGCCTCGCCGAGCGTCGGGGAATGAAGGTCGAAGCCCCACTACTGTATTGCCCGCCCCTGGCACGGGTTCCGATGAAGATGGCCTACGACGGCGACTGGGCACTTTCGTTCGGCGCGGCTCCAGGCTGACAGCCGGACAGGCCCCTGGTGGACAGGCCCCCAGGGCGCACGGAAGGCCACCGCTCCCTCGCTCAGGTGAGGTCGTCGTTGCTGCGGCGCGCGCGCTTCTTCGCCTTGGGCTTGCTCGGCTTCGCTTCCGGCCGGGCCTTCTGCTGACGGGTGGTCTCCGGCGGGAACAGCCAGCCGTCCGAGGGCTGGGGGGCGGCAGCGTTCACCACCGGCTCCAGGTGCTGACCCCGGCAGCCCCGGCACCAGGACTGCGGACGGCGCTGGCCCCGGCTCATGATGCGGAAGCCGAAGTCCTGCTCCGTGGGCCCCGTGTGGCCGCAGCGCGGGCAGCGCGTCATCGACGTGGTGCCCGTCTCCTTGGCCTTCTCACGCCCGTGCTCCACCACCAGCGCCAGCGCCGCCGCGAAGCCCAGCTTGCGCTCCGTGGACACGTGGAACTGGCGCGCGCGCTTGCGGCTGCCCATCACGGGCAGGAGGTCGAGTCCCCCCAGCAGGTTGCGCTGCTCCAGGACTCGCGACGACGACGATGGCGGGGTCGAGTGGCTCACGCGATCATTCATACGGGAGGGGTCTGACATGGCCGGTTCGCGCGCCTGCCCGCCAGGTCCCCCTCCATTCCGAGGTCTGGACACATGTTCAGTAACTCCGGGCACTTGGCGGCTATTTCCGCAGGTGGGCGGCCGGAGGTGGGGGCGTCGGAGGCCTGGGCCCGGCTGGTTGGACGCCGCCAACGGCCGGGGGGATGGGCACCTTGGGGCTGCCCTTCCTTCACCCAACCCGAGGTGTGCCATGGCCCAGTCTCATGAAAGCGAAGCCGAGAAGCAGGCCCGCCACGAGCGGCGCCACGATTCCCACTTGCGAGCCACCTACGCGGCCTTCCTCCGCCACCTGGAGGAGGTGAGCGGGCTGCCCCGCAACCTCGCCGAGTGCGCCGCCGTGTCGGTGCTGACCACCCTGGAGCGCCGCGTCCTGCCGGAGGGGGCGCGCAACCTGGAGGCGCAGCTGCCCCGCCTGCTGGTGGCCTTCCTACCGCCAGCGGAGGAGCGTCCCGCCCGGCTCCAGCGCTTCGGCCAGGAGGAGTTCATCGAATCCGTGGCGGAGGACCTGAAGCTGCCCGTGGACCGCGCGGAGCTGGTGATCCGCGCCGTGCTGCGCGCGTTCCAGGATCAAATCACGGAGGGCGAGGCGGATAAGTTCGCCAGCAACCTCCCCGCGGACCTCCAGGCCCTGTGGCGCCTCACGCAGTAGGCGAGGCGCCCGAGTCCCGCGCATGGCGGCGGCTACTCCGCGGGGCCGGTGCCCGCGCCGTCCCCGGTGGTGAAGACAGGCGTGCCCCCGGGCAGGCTGGGGTCGTGCGGGAGACTGCCGCGCGGGCTGCGCAGGTAGACGAAGGGTGTGGCGAACAGGAAGTTGCTCACGCGCGACGTGTAGATGTCCGCGTAGCGCTCCACCTGCCGCGCCAGGTGGCTCTTGTCGTTACCGGCGCGGGTGAGCAGGCCCCAGTGTGGGTTGGACAGCTCCCCGGCCGCGCGCGCCATGGGGCCCAGCTCCGCGTCCAGGGCCTCCGTCTCCGCGCGCAGCTCGGTGAGGCGGGTGACCAGCTCGGTCTCGGTCGTGTCGGTGCGGGGGCCGTACTGATGGCGGCGGCGCTGGAGCTCCAGCCGGACCTGGCAGCTCTCGTCCTCCAGGCGCTCCTTCTTGAGCATGCGCTCGCCGATGCGCACCTCCGTGGCGCGGAACGCGGCGATGGAGCGCACCTCGTCCTCCAGCTCGCGCAGGATGAGCGCGGTGCGCCAGCGCAGCACGTTCTTGGTGACGTGCACGTCGCCGAACATGTGGTCGCCCACGTAGAGGATTTCATCGCCGGACAGGCCCAGGTGCCGCTCCAGCTCCAGCGCGCTGCCGCCGAAGTAGGGCTTGCTGCGGTTGAGGGGGCCGGAGTGGGGGCGCAGGAGCGCTTCGCCGTTGGCCTCCACCACCTCGAAGAGGGTGGAGCGGGTGGTGAAGAACTCCGGCTTGCGCGCGCTCACGATGACGACGTCGAAGAGCTGGCGCCAGGTCATGCCCTCGGGCAGGTGCTTGTCGAAGGCGAAGTGCATCATGGGCTCGGTGTAGGCCCACTCGCTGTTGGTGATGAGCAGCAGCTTCTTGCCAGCGTTCTTCTGGTCCAGCAGCGCGAGCGGCGTCTCCGGATCATCGATGACGTAGCGCTCGGGGTCCGCGATGATTTCGGCCTTGAGGCGCCCCTGCATGTGCGTGGCGTCCAGGTTCTTGCGCACGTGCTCGTAGAGGTCCACGTAGCCCATGGGGCCGGGGAGCTGGCCCGCGTCCAGCCGGTCCACCAGCTGCGCGTAGATGCACGCCTCCGACAGGGAGAAGAGCGTGTTGAGGAACACCCAGCGGCGGTCGGCCAGGTCGATGATGGTGCGGTTGTAGGCCTCGCGCTGCGCGTCGAAGTCCATGGGCCGGCTGCCGTGGAGGGCCTTCTTCACGAAGCCGAAGCGGTTGGCCTTGAGCAGGTTGCCCTTGGCGGTGTCGATGATGAGGCCCCGGATGGCGAGCATCGGGTCGAACGTCAGGTCGGCGACGGGCCAGCCCTGCTCGACCAGTCGGTCGCGAATGTATTCGTAGGCGCGGCGTTCCCACGCTTCCACCCGGTAGTGGATGAGCGTGTAGTCCATGTCGTAGCCCACGGCCTTGATGGCCCGCATGTTGAGGGTGCGGTTGCAGAACAGGCCACGCTCGGGCGGAGGACCGGAATAGTGAGGACGCATGGGACGAAGGCTTGCCAAGGCTGGAGGGCAAAGTCGAGCGGCCTGTGCGTTCCGTGTGTTCGTGGGCAGGGCGTGGGTCGTCCAGGTGTCGGAAAGATGGGATACGGGTTCGGCGGCGTGCGCGACCCAAGGGCAGGTGCATGGTGGAAATGACGCGACGGTTCAGCGGGGCGGTGGCTGCGGCGGTGCTGCTGGTTTCGGGCGTGGCGGGGGCGGAGGAGGCCTGGGACACGGTGGCCACGGAGCCCTTCGTGGTGAAGGTGCGGCCGCGCCCGGGGACCAAGGCGAAGGACATCTGGGCGGAGGGCGAACTGAAGGCGAGCGCCGCGCAGGTGCAGGCGACGCTGGAGGACATGGAGTCCTATCGGCTGTTCATGCCGTACGTGAAGGAGTCGCGGGTGGTGAAGCCGACGGACGACGGAGGTCGGCTGACGTACACGCGGCTGGACCTGCCGGTGGTGTCCTCGCGCGACTACATCTGCCACGTGGTGACGGAGTCGAAGGTCGCGCCGGATGGGACGGGCGTGTACCAGCAGCACTGGAAGGCGGAGCCGGACGCGTTCCCCGCGAGGCGCGACGTGGTGCGCCTGCGGTTGAACGAGGGCAGCTGGAAGGTGGAGGCGAAGGGCGAGGGGAGGTCCTGGGTCGTGTACAAGTTCACGGTGGACCCCGCGGGCTCCATCCCGGGGTTCCTCGCGAACGTGGGGCAGAAGGACGCGGTGGTGGACACGCTGCGCGCGGTGGAGAAGCGCGCGAAGTCGCTGACCGTGACGCCCCCGGCGAAGTAGGCGGCCGGGGATGGGGGCGGGCGGTCCGGGTGTTCCTTCCGGACGCCATGGCTGACAACTCCAAGATTGAGTGGACGGATGCGACGTGGAACCCGGTGCGCGGCTGCGTGAAGCTGAGCCCGGGGTGCAAGCACTGCTACGCGGAGACGTTCGCGGAGCGGTTCCGGGGCGTGCCCGGGCATCCGTACACGCAGGGCTTCGACCTGAGATTGATTCCGGGGAAGCTCGCCGAGCCGCTGCGCTGGAAGGCTTCCAAGCGCGTGTTCGTGAACTCGATGAGCGACTTGTTCCTGGACGAGGTCCCGGAGGCGTACATCGAGACGGTGGCGCGGGTGATGGCGCTGGCGGACTGGCACACGTTCCAGGTGCTGACGAAGCGCTCGGAGCGGATGCAGCGGCTGCTGTCCACGCGGCTGGCGTTCGCCGCCAGGCTGCCGAACGTGTGGTGGGGCGTCAGCGTGGAGGACCGCAGGTATGGCCTGCCGCGCGTGAAGCACCTCCAGGCGACCCAGGCGCGGGTGCGGTTCCTGTCGGTGGAGCCGCTGCTGGAGGACCTGGGCCCGGTGGACTTCACGGGCGTGGACGGTGTGATTGTCGGCGGGGAGAGCGGCGCGAAGGCGAGGCCGTTGGAGCCGGCCTGGGTGCGTTCGGTGCGCGAGCAGTGTGACGCCGCGGGCGTGGCCTTCTTCTTCAAGCAGTGGGGCGGCGTGCGCAAGGCGACGACGGGGCGCGTGCTGGACGGCCGCACGTACGACGCGCTTCCGCGAAGCACGGTGGCGCCCGCGCCCGACGAGGCCCGACGTCTGCGATTGCTGGCGGAGGCGGAAGCGTTGGCGGCCCCGTGGCTTGTGCCGCCCGCGATGGCCCTCGGGGCTTGATCATTTCACCGCGCCGCGCCGTCGGCCCTTCTTCAAGAAGTCGATGAGCGCCTTGAGCTTCGGCGCCACGTGGGTCCGGCTCGGGTAGTAGAGGAAGAAGCCGGGGAGGGCGGGGCAGTACGGTTCGAGCACCCGCACGAGGCGTTTGTCGGCGATGAACTTCCGCACCCGGGTCTCCGGCAGGAAGCCGAGTCCCAGGCCGTCCACCGCGGCGTCCACCATGAAGTCCACGTCGTCCAGGGACACGCGCCCTCGGACCGCGACCTCGATGCGCCTCCCGCCGTCCACGAACTCCCAGCGGGAGAAACCCCCATGCGTCCGGCTGCGGTAGTTGATGCAGTCGTGGTCGCGCAGGTCGCGCGGGTGCCGGGGCTTGCCGTGCGTCGCGAAGTACGACGGTGAACCCACCACGGTCATGTGGATGTCGCTGCTCACCTGCACGGCGATCATCTCGCGCTCCAGCAGCTCGCCAATGCGAATGCCCGCGTCGAAGCCTCGCTTCACGATGTCGATGAGCGCGTCCTCCAGATGGATGTCCATCTGGATGTCGGGATGGGCCGCGAGGAAGGCCGCGAGCTGGGGCGCGAGCACCTCCTGGTAGCCGTAGCGGGGCAGGGTCAGCTTCAGGACGCCCGCCGGGCGGTCGCGCAGCTCGCCCAGGGATTCAAAGGCTTCGTGTACGCCCTGCATCGCGGGTTCCAGCCGGGCGAGGAAGTGGGCCCCGGCCTCGGTGAGCCCGACGCTGCGCGTGGTGCGCTGGAGGAGCCTCACGCCGACGCGCTCCTCCAGTGCCCGCAGGCTCTGGCTCACCGCGGAAGGGGTGACGCGGAGCTGCTTCGCCGCGGAGGTGAAGCTGCGTTTCTCCGCCACCGCGAGGAGCGCCGTCAGGCCCGAGAGGTCATCGCGCATTCTTTAGCGTAACTACAAAGCGCATCCAGAGACGACGTGTTTCGGGGCGGAGTCGGGGACCGTAGCTTGTGGGCCATGGAGGACGTCATGAGCGCACAGCAGGGCAGGGTCTGGTTCGTCACGGGTTCGTCGTCGGGGTTCGGTCGCTGCATCGTGGAGGAGGCCCTGGCGCGGGAAGAGCGCGTCGTCGCGACGGCACGGGATCCGCGCACGCTGGCGGACCTGGTGGCGCGCGCCCCCGAGCGGGTCCTCGCGGTCCGGCTGGACGTCACGAAGGCGGACGAGGTCAGGAGCGCCGTCGCGGCGGCCACGGAGCGCTTCGGCGGCATCGACGTGCTGGTGAACAACGCGGGCTACACCCTTCTCGGCGCGGTGGAGGAGACGAGCGAGGAGGAGCTCCGGGCCGCTTTCGAGCCACTGTTCTTCGGCGCGGTGGCGATGACGCGCGCCGTGCTTCCCCAGATGCGCGAGCGTCGCTCGGGCACCATCGTGCAGCTCACGAGCGCGTCCGGGTTCGCCACCTACCCGGGCACGAGCGCGTACAGCGCGGCGAAGCATGCGCTGGAGGGGCTGTCGGAGGCGCTCTCGAAGGAGGTCGGGCCGTTGGGCGTGCGGGTGCTGATTGTCGAGCCGGGCATGTTCCGCACGAGCCTGCTCGGCCCGTCGTACCGGGCGATGCCGGCGATGGCGGAGTACGCCGAGACGGTCGGACCGATGCGCACGTATGCGACGCAGTCCGACGGTCAGCAGCCCGGTGACCCCGCCAAGGCCGCGCGCGCCATCGTGGAGGCCGTGATTTCGAGCTCCACGACGTTGCGACTCCCCCTGGGAGCGGATGCAGCGGACGCGATCCGCGAGAAGCTGGCGCAGGTGCTGTCGGACGTGGAGCGCACGGAGCACATCGCTCGCGCGACGGCTTTCTGAACCCAAGGGCCGGGTATCTCGGCGCGGAGATGGAGGCTCGGTAGAGTGAAGGTACGGAGCCACTTCTGAAAATCTCGAACATTCCCTTCTGCACGATCGGGCCGATGATGAGCTATCAGGTCGCCGATGACGACGGAGCCCACCGCTCGTCGACGGAGACAGGGGCCAGGCTCTTCATCGTGGACTGAGGCGCTCTCAAAGGAGATTTCGGAGCAGGAATGGACCAGAAGCCGCAGGTCCGTACCGTGTTTCCGCATCCGGTGTCGGGCCCAATGTCGTCATGAGCACGAACCAGGCTTCCTCCTACCGCGGGCTTGATGCCCTGCTGACGCCCCAGAACAGCGTGCTGGTGCTGATTGACCACCAGCCCTACCAGTTCGCCAACCTGCACAGCCACGAACCGACAATGGTGCTGAACAACGTCGTCGGCCTGGCCAAGGCGGCCAAGGTCTTCGACGTGCCGACCCTGCTCACCACCGTCCTCGCGGAGCGCGGTGGTTTCCTGGTCAAGGGTCTGCAGGACGTGTTCCCCGAGCAGAAGCCCATCGACCGCACCTTCATCAACACCTGGGAAGACCGCCGCGTGGTGGACGCGGTGAAGAAGACAGGGCGAAAGAAGCTGGTGATCGCCGCGCTGTGGACTGAGATCTGCCTGGCCATGCCCGCGATCCAGGCCGCGGGCGAAGGCTACGATGTCTATGCCGTCACCGACGCCTCGGGCGGCGTCAGCCGCGAGGCGCATGACATGGCGGTGAGGCGCATGCAGATGGCGGGCGTGACGCCCATCACCTGGATGGCGATTCTCGGTGAGTGGCAGCGCGACTGGGCCCGCGAGGCCAGCGCCGCCGCCCTCGCTGGCGTGCTTGGCGATCACGGCGGCGGCAGCGCCGTGGCCTTCGCCTGGGAGATGCAGTTGCTGGCAGGCCGGACCGGTCGGGGCGTCTGAACGAGCGGCCTTCCCGGGTTCGGGGGGATGACGGTCCCTCGGATTGCTGACAACGTTCTCCTGAGCGATGGACCCACTCGGGAGAACGATGCCGTGGAGACGCGCGCTGAACGGCTGAGCCCGCTGCCGGAGAACGTGGTTGGCGTTTCCGTCGTTCGACGGAAGTGGAACGGCATCTGCGTGGATGTGAACGAGATCCGGTCTTCGGGCCCGACCCAGCATCCCCTGTTCCTGGAAAGCCACACGCGACTGAGCGCGCTGCTGGAGGAGGTGGGCTCGCCTTGCGAGCCCCGCTTGCGCGAAAACAAGCCCTGCGAAATCGGTTACGTCCCCCGGCAGCTGAACCTCATGCCCGCCGGCATGCCGCTGTGGGGCTACAGCGCCAATTCGCGCCTGGTGCGCGATGCCGTGCTCCTCTTCGACCTGCCGACGCTGGGCGAGCTCCTGGGCCAGGCACTGAGCCCCGCCGACCTGGGTGCGCCTCGGTTGCGCTTCGCCGATGACCGCCTCTGGACGCTGGTGCGTCTGCTCGCCGACGTGGTGGAGGACGATGACCCCACCACCCAGCTCTACGGGGACGGCCTGACCGCCGCCATCTTCGCCGCGCTGGGCTCGCGCCGTGGGAGAGGCCCATCGACGCGCAAGGGCCTGGCGCCGTGGCAACTGCGGCGGGTGCTCGACTTCCTGGAGTCGCGCCTGCCCGAGCGGGTCGAGTTGTCGGCGTTGGCGGCACTGGTGGACCTGTCGCAAGCGCACTTCAGCCGCGCCTTCAAGGCCTCCACCGGCATGGCACCGTATCAATGGCAGTTGCAGGCCCGCCTCAAGCGCGCGCAGACGCTGCTGCTGACGACGCCGGCCTCGCTGGAGCAGGTCGCCGAAGCGACGGGCTTCGCGGACGCCGTGCACTTCGGCAAGGCCTTCCGGCGGGCCCACGGCGCCACGCCCGCGATGTGGCGGCGGGACCGCAAGCGCTGATCAGGAAGCGTCAGCCCCGCTGGCCATGTGTCCCCAGAGGGGGAGCCTCACGAAGCGGAGGGGCTTGGGGCGAAGGCTCAGGCTGGAAGCCCGTCTTCGCGGACGAGGTGTCCAAACCTGTCCGACAGTCGGACAGGTTTCCCAAGGTGGTGCCCGGCACGTCCCTTGGCGCTGCGCTTCTCGCCAGGCTCGCCGGGTTTGAACGGGGTTTCTGCCGATGTGACCCCCCGCGGCGTCAGAGGGTCCTTCGGAACGCGCTCCTCAAACTGCTACAGGGTCGGGAACCGCACCTCGGGAAGGATGAGGAACCGCGTGCCCTCCGCGTCCAGGAGCTCCAGCGTGTAGATGCCACCGGCCTCCATGGCGGACGTTGATGCTTCCACGATGATCCGGGCCCTTTTGCTTGCTGTGCTGGGTGCGACTTGAAGCACCTGCAAGGTCGGAAGGACTTGAGGCCGGGGTGCGCTCAGGCTTGCGAGAAGGTCCCTGCCTGGCAGTGACGCTCCTTCGGGGAGTTCGATGAGCACCGCGATCCGTTGTGAAGAGCGAAAACTCCTGACCTGAAAGTCCGCTTTGTTGCTCACGGAGCCCGAAGAGCCCGGAGCGTCGAGTTTCAGGGACGTGACGCCTTGAGCATTCAGGATGCCCGAGGACAGCAGCGCGGAGAGTTCCACGGTGCACCGACACGTTTGTTGTGGCGTCGGCGAGGTTGCGTCAGACGCCAGGACCTCAGCGGCCGCAAGAAGTGGAAGGAGGAAGAGAAACATTTGCCTTCACGCTAATCCTCGTAGTGTCGCGGCACGGTCTTGACTTCGATCTGGTTGGAGAGGACCGCGTTGTCATCTGCGCTGCTGTTGAGGCGGGGCAGTCCTTTCAGACGCTCGTTCTGCGTCCAGAACTCAAAGCAGATGGGAAAGGTTTCACCGGTCTTCTTCTGCCGAAGCTGGGTGAAATGACCATAGACCCGTTCGGCGCCGATGTATAATTCACCCGTGAGCGTGTCACCATCCCTGACGCCGTTATTGCCATAGACCCAGATGGAAATCCGTCCCTCACGAACGGTCACATTCCCATTCCGCGGCCCCTTGCGATCGAACATGCCGTCCAGCAGGGTGCCATAGACGCCCAGTTCCTTCATGGCTGCGACCGACGCCTCCGGGCAGTTTTCGAAGGGAGGATCGGGACGATCCATCATGGGCGGATTGCTGGCGCAGGCCATTCCCATACAGACCGAAGCCATGACGGCCTTGAGCGGTCGGCTCGGCTTCGGGGGCGTTGCGACAGGGGCTGAAACAGTCGGTCTGGAAGTCACAGGTGAGCGTTCCTTGGGAGGCGTCGCCACGGGGGCAACGGTCGCCGGTGGAGGGCCCGTGGTCAGCGGGGCAGCGACAGGAACACTGTGCGATCGCTCTGGCTGGCTCGCCAGTTTATGACCACTGGAGGCGGAAGCATTCGGTAGGACCCCTGGGGTTGTATTGCGAGTCCAAGCCCCCGACAGGACCTCCCAGGTTCCAGAACCGGTGAACAGGAGCATCAGGCACACCATCAGGCTGATCAGCCCGGTTCCTCCCTGGGATTGGAGCCAACTCGGGGGACGCATCAGCGGCAGCAGCGCCACGGGCTCCGCCGTCCGGTAGGGCTGGGACGGCCAATCAGGGCGTCGGATCCTTCCGGGCGCTTCCCCCGGAAGCTCATCGAAGAGCCGCGCCTCGAACGCCGCACCGTCGGAGAGCAGCCCCTCCACCAGCTCCGCATGCGCCTGCACCCCCGTGCGAGGCCGCCGCTCCGGCTCCTTCTCCAGCAGCCGCAGAATGGCCGTGGCGAGTGGCACGGGCACCTGGGGATTGATGGTCCGGGGTGAAGGCGGCAGCCGCTGGGTGACGGCCACGGTGAGCAGGTCCGGCGTCAGCTCCGGAGAGAACGGGTAGTGCCCGGTGGCGGCGCGGTACAGGCACACCCCCAGCGCGTACAGGTCATCCGCCTCCGTATAGGGATAGCGCAGCTCCGGTTGCCTCCAGTGGAGCTGTTGGAAGCGGATGGCCTCCGGGCTGCGCAGGTGCAGCGTGCCCGGGGGCAGGGTGGTGGTGGTGAGGGTGGTGGCCCCCGCCTGGTCCCCGGCGCCGAAGTCGATGAGCACCGGCACGTGGCCCGGCTCCCGGACGAGGATGTGCTCTGGCTTGAGGTCGCGGTGCAGCACCCCCCGCGCATGCAGCACGTCGAGCGTCATCGCCACGGAGCCGCCCACCATGGCCAGCTGCCGGAACGAGGGGTTGCGGATCTCCGCCCACGTGTGGAGCGCCATCCCCTCCACATGGTCCATGACGAAGTACGGCAGCCCGTCGATGGGGTCCGGCCAGCGCCCGGTGGCGTGGACGCGGACCACCTGGGGATGCCACGCCCGGTCCAACAGCAGCGACATCTCCCGCAGCGCCCGCGCGGGATCCGGATGCAGGGACAGCTTGAGCGCGAAGCTCCGACCCGACCCCTCCAGCGGTTCGACCCGGTAGACCGCGCCGTACCCGCCC
>NZ_RAWD01000230.1:0-16141 GCF_003612065.1 Corallococcus sp. CA047B | reverse complement strand
CTCCTACTTCGTCCACCTGCTCAAGTCGGATGCCCGTCTTGGGCTCGGAAAGGCGCCTGTCGATGAATCGTTCCAGCTCGAGCTCGGAGGGCTGGTTCAAGTCCACGAGAGTGGTGTTGGTGGTGCCGAAGTCGATGCAGAGGACATCGAGAGCCTTTGCCTCCAGCTTGCCTTGCACCTCCGACACCGGGAGCGCCAGGACGTTCTTGGCTGGCACCGGCCGCGGCGCGGTCGGGGACGGGGGCGGGGGGCTGACCCTTTCGGGCACATCCCTGGAAAGAAAGGGGATGCGTCGCTCGCTCATCGACTTGTGTTTCTTGGGCGAAAGCACCTGAAGGACCATTTCCAGGGAGCGACCCGGGTCGCCATTCATGGTGATCTTCACCTGGGCGGGGCTCTTCGCGAGATTGGAGGGAAACTGCAGATTGTGGTCGGTGACATTGAGCCGCTGCGCGCTCAGTCCGACGCGTGCCTCCTGGTCGCTCCGGTAGGCCACCTGGTAGCCATAGCGTTGATCCTTGACGTGGCGGTAGCCGTCGCGGCGCTTCCCCGGCAGTTTGACATCCTGGTACTTGGGCTTCTCCAGGAGATCCAGCGGGCTGAGGTGACTGTCGACGAGGAGCTGGGGCTCCGTGCCTTCGCTGGGGTGCCAGAACAGACACAAGTCGTCCTGGAACGCGCCAATGAAGGTCGAGTCCGTCGAGCGAAGAGGACCCTCCTCCACCTTCTCTGGCTCGGCCTTGGCTTCCTCGTTGAGCGGGAGGGGCGTGCGCTCGTCGAGCAACGCGCGGTTGAGGGCCAGATGGTTGAGGCCTGTGCCCACCGCGACCACGTAGGGATAGTCCAGCCCTACATGGGTGAACTCCGGAGTGCAGGGCGCGAAGTATTGCTTCACATGGTCAATGAAGCCCGGAAGCTGCGAAGAGCCACCTGCGATGACCACATGGGTGATGAGGCTCTTGGGGTCTTCCGCGACGACCTTTCTCTGGGCCGTCTTGGTGAGCTTCGCCCTCAGTTGGGTGAGCACCCGGTCGATCGCTGCGCGGATGCCCCGGTCATCCCAGTGTTTGTCTACGATGGACCGCAACTGTTGCAGGTCGAGTTCAATGACGAGGTCGCGCTCTCCACCCGCGAGTTCCGCCAGCCTACCGTCCAGCCTCAACGTGAGTTTGTGGCGAGCACCCGTCTCGCTCACCTTCCGCTTGAGGGATTCGGTTTCGGAGACATGTCGCTCCACCCATGCTTCATAGGCCTTGCGTTCCTCGGTATGGCTCGAGGCGACGTAGAGGCGCTTGAGTCCGGCCTCTAGAAGTGCCTGGGTGAGCAACTGCTGGTCGATGTAGAGACCGCCTGCCTTGGGGGCTTCCGCAGCGACGGGCGCGGCGATGTACCGCTTCCAGAGTTCGCCTTGCAGTGTCGTGGAGACCACGCTGACGTTGCAGGTGCCGCCTCCGAAGTCCAGGACGAGGACATTGAGGGTGTTGCCCTGGGGCGGGATTCTTCGCCGGAGCAGTCGGAAGTACTCAAAGACGGCATCGGGCTCACGGAAGAAGGAGATGGCGCTGCCAAGGCCCGCTTCCTTCGCGGCGTTTCGCACGGTGTCCTGATACGCCTTGCGCTCTTCGGCCTTGGGGAAGGGCGGTTCAGAGAAGCGCAGCATCGTATCGTCGCCAATCTTCCTCCCTTCCTTCCGGAGGAGTCTGGCGAGTTCCAACATGAACGCCTCACAGCATTGTTTCCCTGTGAGGGGAACCTGCTCGAGTTTGCCGTCGGGCCGCAGCAGGGAGAGCCAGAACTCTTCGTTGGGTTCGACCAGCCGAGGCTTGAAGTTCCCGACGAGTGCTCCTTCCAGGGGGGCGTCCTGGGAACTGAGCGAGAACTCCAGTTTGCCCGCCACTTTGCGGACGGCAAGCCTGGAGGGGATGTGCGGCTGATGGGGAAGCAATTCCAGGCACTTCAATGCGGGAGCCCCCTGCTGTGCGTTGGCGCGAGCATAGCGTCTTCCCTGCCGCCGCCGAACTCTTTCAGGTCTTCTCCGGGGACGGCGGATCCGTCGCTTCGGGCACGCAAGAGACGCTTGCCGGCATACGTGCCTTTGCGCGTCGCATTTCAATCAAGCTGGCTCTGCTTGGGGGAGCTGTCTCGCTCGCGCGACCCGGGCCGCATCCTTCGTACCCATTCCTGCGTCAGCCGGGTCATCTTGCTGGGTATCCCCTGACCTCTGTCGAAGAGCGCATCACCGCATCGCTGCCCCTCCGTCTGAACCGCCCGAGGGGTGCCAATCGCAGCTCGAGCCATACTGTGATGCCGCTCACAAGGGCTCACGATGCGCTGAAGAGGCCACCCCTCACGATGATCAGGGAGGGGGTACTTCGACACTCGCGGAGGGACTTTCCTTCGCGGTGACCGGCGTCACGGCCAACAGGTTCACGAAGGCGTCCCGCTTCACCCCGTGCTTGCGGAAGTCCTGCACCGTCCGGGCGAGCGTGGCCGCCAGCAGTCCCAGGAAGGGCAGGTGCTCGCCGCCTTCACAGGTGGCCTGCCCCTGCGTGTCCTCGGCGTCCGGGACGAAGCGCTCGTCCCAGCGCACCAGTCCGAACGTCCCGTCCGCGGACACCGCGCCGTGCACCAGCGGCGTGCCCGTCTTCCGGGCGTGGTCGCTGAGCAATTGACGGCTGTCCTGGTTGTCGAACGCGTCCACCAGCAGGTCCGCGCCCTTGCACAGCGCCTCCACGTTGTCGCGCGTGAGGCGCACGCCGAAGGACTCCGCCTTCACGGCGTGCAGGTTGTGGAGCTGGAGCTTCAGCGCCTCCGCCTTGTTCTTCCCGACGGACGGCTTCACGTACGCCTGCGACAACAGGTTCTTCGACTCCACCCGGTCGAAGTCGATGAACACCAGCGTCGCGTCCAGGTTGCGACACAGCAGGGCCGCCGTCGAACCGATGGCCCCCACCCCGCAGAAGACGATGCGCATGGCGGCCCTCAACGCGCCCCGAAGGGCACCTTCGGACGCAGGTAGATGCGCTCGTCACCGCGAGCGCCCCGGAAGCGGTCCACGACGTAGTGCTGGAAGGCGTCCTCGCCCAGGTGGATGCGGTGGAGGCCGGGCACTCCGCCCGAGCGCACCAGCTCCACAGCGATGCGGCGCACGTCCGTGTCGCTGATGGCCCGCTCCAGCTCCACCGGCACGTCGGCCGACAGTCCGTCGAAGGTGATGTTGAGCGTGGCCATGGTTGCTGACTCCTTGAAGAGCGCGCCCGCGGAAGCGCGGCCGGCCGGGAACCCTGGCCCGGGACGCCGTGGCCGCGGCCTTCCTGACAACCCCATCCGTCGGGGCCGCGCGAAGGGGCAAGCGCGCAGCCGGGCGCCAGCACCCGTGACGTGGCCGTGTCACGAGGCGGCCTGTCCCGGCCCCTCCGTCGACGCTCCGTGTGGGCGTGCACAGTGTTGGGCTCCAGGAGGAACACAACCCATGGAGTCACCCCCGGCACAGCATCACTGGAACGTCACACCCCGGGAGGCCGTGGCGCTGCAGAAGCGCCTGCGCGAACAGCTCATCCTCCAGCCGCCTCCGGGCCTGAAGGTCACGCGGCTGGCGGGCGCGGACATCTCCACGGAGAAGGGCAACGACACGGGCTATGGCGGCATGGTGGTGCTGGACGCGGCGACGCTTCTGCCCCTCGCGCGGTCCGTGGCGGCGGTGCCGCTGTCCTTCCCGTACGTCCCGGGGCTGCTGTCGTTCCGCGAGCTGCCGGTGCTGGCGGCCGTCTGGGCGAGGCTGACGGTCCGGCCCGACGTGCTCGTCTTCGACGGCCAGGGCACCGCGCATCCGCGAAGGCTGGGCATCGCCTGTCACGGGGGATTGCTCTTCGACGTGCCGTCCATCGGCTGCGCCAAGTCGCTCCTGGTGGGCACGCCCGGCAAGCTCGCGGACCGCAGGGGGGCCACGGCCCCGATTACACACCAGGGCGAGGTGGTGGGCATGGCGGTCCGCACGCGCCAGGGCGTCAGCCCCGTGTTCGTCTCCCCCGGCCACCGGATGGACCTGGAGACCGCCGTGGAGTGGGTGCTCAAGGCGAGCCCGCGCTACCGTGAGCCGGAGACGACGCGCCACGCGCACCGGCTGGTCAACGCCTTCCGCCGGGCCGGCGGTGAGGCGTCGGAGCTGGAGGAGGGGAGTCCCGGATGAAGCCCATGGGGTTGATGCTGGTGGTCGCGGGCCTGGGGCTCGTGGTCGTGGGCCTCCTCGTCTGGGCCGGTGCCTTCTCCTGGTTCGGACGACTGCCGGGGGACATCCGCGTGGAGAGCGGCCACACGCGCTTCTTCGCCCCCATCGCGTCCATGCTGGTCGTGTCCGTGCTGCTCAGCCTGGGCGCCTGGGTGCTGCGCCGGTTCTTCTAGCCCGCGGCCCCGACGAAACTCCCGGCATCGGATTTTCACTCAAGGATGGGAGCGCTCGCCGTCTGTCCGACGGGCTCCCACCCGTGGGGTTGCCTGCCTGCTGTCCAGACGGGCAGCGGGGGGCCTGTTCCGGTGCTCCCGGGACGGGCACAAGCCGGACGAGGAGTGGATCCAGGCCGGTGAACCGCGCAGCATGCGGCCCCCGTCTTCCCGGCCCCGCCCGGGAATAGAGGCGACGTTCGAAAAGAGGGCGGCGGAGCGGCCGTCAGGAGCGAGCATGCGCAGGTTGTCGTCCCCATTGAGCGAGCTGGCATCGCACTACCCGGTGGTCGTGGTCGGTTCGGGGTATGGCGGCGGCATCACCGCCAGTCGCCTGTCGCGCGCGGGACAGCAGGTGTGCGTGCTGGAGCGCGGCCGTGAGATGCACCCCGGCGAGATGCCGCGCACGCCCGCGCAGGCCGTGGCCGAGTTCCAGCTCCACTGCGCGCCCGGCCAGGGCGACCTGGACGTGGGCAGCCCCACCGGCCTCATCGAGGTGCACCGCAACGGGGACGTGTCCGTCATCAACGGGTGCGGCCTGGGCGGCACGTCGCTCATCAACGCCAACGTGACGATGCGGCCGGATCCGCGCGTGTTCGAGGACCCGCGCTGGCCCGAGGCCCTGCGCGCCGACGTGCACGGCCTGCTGGAGGACGGCTTCGCGCACGCGGAGCTGATGCTGCGGCCCCTGCCGTACCCGGAGGACCACCCGCCGCTTCAGAAGCTCAAGACGCTGGGCATCTCCGCGGAGAAGCTGGGCGGACGGCTGATGCGGCCGCCCCTGGCCGTGACGTTCGAGGAGGGCGTCAACCCCGCGGGCGTGCGGCAGCCGGGGTGCTCGTTGTGCGGCGACTGCTCCACCGGCTGCAACACCGGCGCGAAGAACACCATCCTGATGAACTACCTGCCGGACGCGCACGCGCACGGGGCCCGCATCTTCACCGAGGTGTCGGTGCGCGCGGTGGTTCCGGACGGCGCGAAGTGGCGCGTCTACTACCGCCCCCACCACACCGGCCGCGAGCGCTTCGACGCGCCCGATGCGTGGCTCACCGCCGACCGGGTCATCCTGGCGGCCGGCACCATGGGCACCGCGGAGATCCTCCTGCGCTCGCGTGAGCAGGGCCTGTCCGTGTCCTCGAGGCTGGGCCACCGCTTCAGCAGCAACGGCGACGTGCTGGCCTTCGGCTACAACCTGGACATGCCCGTCCACGGCGTGGGCCACGGCGAGCAGGACCACGAGGCGCGTGACCCGGTGGGCCCCTGCATCACGGGCGCCATCGACCAGCGCGACACGGCGCGGCTGGACGAGGGAATGATCATCGAGGAGGGCGCCATCCCCGGCGCGCTGGCCTCGCTGATGCCCGCGGCGCTGGCGGGCGCGGCGGCGATGGTGGGCGAGGACACCGACGAGGGCATCCTGGACTGGGTCCAGGAGCGGCTGCGTCAGGCCGAGAGCCTGGTGCGCGGACCGGACCACGGCGCGGTGGAGCACACGCAGACGCTGATGGTGATGTCGCACGACGAGGCGAGGGGCGAGCTGCGGCTGGAGCACGACCGCGTGCGCCTGCACTGGCCGGACGCGGGCCGGGACCCCCAGTTGATCCGCGTGGAGGAGCGCCTGCGCCGGGCCACCGCCGCGCTGGGCGGCACCTACGTGCGCTACCCGCTCTGGTCGGAGGCGTTCGGCAGGGAGGTGCTCTGCACGCACCCGCTGGGCGGCTGCGTGATGGCCGAGCGCGCCGAGGACGGCGTCGTGGACCACGAGGGCCGCGTCTTCTCCGGGGCCTCCGGCCGCGCGGTGCATGAGGGGCTGTACGTGTCCGACGGCTCGGTGATGCCGCGCTCGCTGGGCATCAACCCGCTGCTCACCATCTCCGCGGTCGCCGAGCGGGCCTGCGCCCTGATGGCCCGTCGCCACGGCTGGACCATCGACTACGCGCCGCTGTCCGAGCGCGATGCCCGTACGGCCCCCGGGCCCGTGGGCGTGCGCTTCACGGAGACGATGCACGGCTTCGTGTCCGGCGCGGTGGCCGCCCCGTTCCTGGAGGCCGGCAAGCCGGAGCGCGACGACGCCACGCCCCTGCGCTTCGTGCTCACCGTGACGGCGGAGGACCTGGAAGCGACGCTGCGCGACGAGCACCACCCCCTGAAGCTGATGGGCACGGTGACGGCGCCCGTGCTGTCCTCGCGTCCGCTGGTGGTGACGAAGGGCGAGCTGCGCCTGATGACGCGCGAGCACGCCCGGCCGGGCGGCCAGCGGATGGAGTACCTGCTGAACCTGCTCACGGAGGCCGGCGAGCGCTACTACCTGGAGGGCTACAAGGACCTCTACGACGACCCGGGCCCGGACCTGTGGAAGGACACCACCACGCTGCTGGTCTCCCTGCACAAGGGCGATGGGGCCGCTGCTCCGTGCATCGGCCGGGGCTTCCTGCGGCTGACGGCGGCGGAGTTCGCCCGGCAGCTCACCACCCTGCGGGTGCTCAACGGGCGTGATGAGCTGCACCGCCTGGAGACGCTGGGCCGCTTCGGTAGCTTCTTCTTCGGCGCGCTCTGGGACACCTACGTGCGACGCATGGCTGCCTAGCAGCCGGGCGGGCGGCTCAAGGTCCACCAAGCCGCGATGACGTGCCCTCCGGGGTGGGCATGGGCACCCTGTTTCCCACCGGGACCGACAGGGAGGACCCCATGGCTGAAGACCGTGACCCGCAGCGCCGCTCGGGTGCACCCCAGGATGACGAGCGTGCGGAGGAACAGCGCGAGCCGTCCATCGAGGAGCGGCGTGCGCGGCGCAGTGCAATGCGCGCCAGTCAGACCTATGCGCGCTTCATCGACCACCTGTGCGAGCGGGGAGGCATGTCGCCCGCCGTCGCCCAGCAGGCGGCCGTCTCCGTCCTCTGCGGGCTGGAGCAGCGGCTGCACGCGGAGGAGTCGCACGACCTGGAGGCGCAGCTTCCGCGCAAGCTCACGGAGCTGCTGCACCGGTGCGAGCGCCACGACGCCGAGGCCCGTCCGGAGAAGTTCGGGCGCGACGAGCTGCTCAAGCAGGTGGGGGATGACCTCGCCCTGCACCCGGACGCGGTGGAGCCGGTGGTGCGAGCGGTGATGGATGCCGTCCGCCATCAGATCAGCGAAGGCGAGGCCGAGGACGTGAGCGCGCACCTGCCGCAGGACATCCGCCACCTGTGGCTGCCGACGATGTGACGCGGGGCCCGCCCGACGGTGTGTCGGGTGGGCTCCATCCCCTGGCCCTTTCGCACGCGCGCGCCACGCGGCGCGTGTCAGGGGGCGCGAGGTGCCTTAAAGTCTCCGGCGCACCCTGCCGGAGAACGCATGGCCCTCGATGATGACTTCAGCGCCGCCCAGACCCGGGTGAAGACGCTGTCCAAGGCTCCCTCGAACGACACGCTGCTGGAGCTGTACTCCCTCTACAAGCAGGGCACTGAAGGAGACGTGCAGGGCAAGCGCCCCGGCATGCTCGATATCAAGGGCCGTGCGAAGTACGACGCCTGGGAGAAGCGCAAGGGCGTGGCGAAGGACGCCGCGAAGCAGCAGTACGTGGCGCTCGTGGACGGGCTGCTGAAGAAGTAGACGCCCCATGCCCCGCTGGCTCAGCCTCGCGCTGTTCCTCGTGCCGGTCATCTCGCTGCTCGCGGTGGCCCACGTCTACCTGTACCGCCGCCTCGTGCGGGATGTGACGGCGCGCAAGGGACTGCGCCGCGCTGGAATCGTGCTCTTCGTCGGAGGCTTCGTGGGCTCCGTGGGGGCCCGCATGCTGGGCGCGATGCTCTCCTCCGAAGTGGCCCGGACGGTGGGCATCGTGCTGCTCTTGTGGATGGGGCTGGTGCTCTACCTGCTGATGTTCACGCTGGCCCTGGACGTCGGCGGCCGCGTCCTCGCCCGCGTGCGCAAGGCGCCGGAGCCTCCGTCACCGGAGCGCCGGGCCTTCCTCGCGACGGGCCTGGCGGCGGGCGCCACCGTGGCCGGCGCGGCGGTGAGCACCTACGGCGCCTGGCGTGCCTTCCATCCTCCGGACGTGCGCGACATTCCGGTGCGACTGCCCCGGCTGCCCAAGGCGCTGGAGGGCTTCACGCTGGTGCAGCTCACGGACATCCACATTGGCGGGGTGCTGCAGCGCCGCTTCGTGGACGAGCTGGTGGCGCGCACCAACGCGCTCAAGCCGGACCTCATCGCGGTGACGGGGGACCTGGTGGACGGCACCGTGGCGGAGCTGGGGCGCTACGCGGGGGGCTTTGGTGCGCTCAAGGCCCGGCACGGTGCGTTCTTCGTCACCGGCAACCACGACTATTACTCGGGCGCGGATGCGTGGGTGGCGTTCGTCCAGGGGCTGGGCATCACGGTGCTGCGCAACCGCTCCGTGTCCATTGGGGACGCGGGCGCGTCCTTCGACCTGCTGGGCGTGGACGACTGGAGCGCGCAGAAGCTGGGCGAGCCCGGCTACGACCTGGACGCGGCGATGCGCGGGCTGCGTCCGGACCGCGCGTCGGTGCTGCTGGCGCACCAGCCCTCCAACTTCCAGGAGGTCGCCCGCCGCGACGTGGGCCTCCAGATTTCAGGGCACACGCACGGCGGACAGATGTTCCCGGGCAACGTGCTGGGACACCTCATCTGGGGTGAGCAGAACGCGGGCCTGAGCCAGATGGGCAGCTCCCACCTCTACGTCAGCCGGGGCTGCGGCTTCGTGGGGCCGCCCATGCGCGTCGCCGCGCCGCCGGAGATTGCCCGCATCATCCTGCTCCCGGGCTGAGCCGGGGCTGGCCGTACAGCAGCCCTGACGCAATGCGGAGCGGCGCGGCCCACGGAGGCTCGTGCCGCACGGGCACGTCCTCCCCGCCGACGCGGGCCACCATTCCGTCGGGCGCCACCACCGAGAAGCGCAGCGGCCGGCCCAGCGCCGCCTGCAACGCGGCCATCGTCGTCTCATCCTCCGATGAGAAGCCGAGCGGTCCTTCGGGGTGGCTGTGGGTCACCTCCACCAGCGTGTCCCGCAGGCTCCAGATGGCCTCCCACCGCGCCCGGGAGTCCGGCAGCGCCACGGGGTCGTCGAACGAGTCGCCCCACAGCACTTCGTCTCCGGGCCCGATGAGCAGGCACACCTCGCGCGTCGACATGAGCCCCTCCCTTCTCCGTGGTCCTCCCGGACGCGGGAGGCGCGTGTGTTCAGACATGCCGGGTGATGACCAGCGCGCCCGTGTCGATGGCTTCCTTCAGCACGGACGGCAGGCTCTCCAACGTCACCCGGTCGTCCGCGCCCGCCAGGCACACGCCCGCGTCGCGCACCCGCAGCGTCGCCATCTCCACCACGGTGACGAAGCGCTCGCCCATGAAGCTGTAGACCACTTCCATCAAACCGACTCCCAGCCGGCGGTGGTCGAGCATCCGCGCGCCGGCCTTGCTCAACGCGCGCTCCGCCCATTCGCCGGACGCCGCCTCCGCGCGCCGCTGTTGGCCGGACGTGAGGCCCGCTCCGGTCCACGTCCCTTGCGCGGAGGCCCCGCCGCGAACGCCGTGCGCCATCCGCTCCTGGGCCCTCGCTCGGGTCGCGGCATCCTGGCGGAAATCCTGAAGGGTTCGCTCGCGCTCCGTCCGCGCGGACTCCAACGCCCGGGCCTCCGCGTCCCCACGGGCCTGCTGTTCCGCCTGCATCCGCACGAAACGGACACGCTCGTCCGCGAGCCGCCGCAGACACGCTTCCGCCTCCGCGCGTCCACCGCGGGCGACGTCGAGCACGCGCGCGCGGACCTCCACCGGTGCGAAGGGGATGCCCGTGCCGCGCGACGCGACCTCCAGCACCGCGAAGCCGAACGCCGCGCGCAGGGACGCGCCCACGCCTCGCGCCTCCCCCAGCGGACGGTCCTCTTCCAGCGCGTGTCGCGCCAGTTCCTCCGACTCGCTTTCGAACTCCACGCCCTCGAACACGAGCGTGCCGTCATGCCAGCGGCGCGCCGTCACCGGCGACAGGCGCGGCGGCTCTTCCTCCGGCATCAACGCCAGGGGCTCCGCCACCGCGCCTTCGCGCACCAGTCGCGTGCCCCACAGGTGGCCCCGCACGCGCGGCCGGTCCTCCAGCCCTTCGGCGGAGGCCGGCTCGCGCGCGGTGGCCTGACGGCCCTTCACCTCGAAGCGCCACCAGCCCGGTGCGACGGGCGTGGTGAGGTGCAGGCGGCGTGAAGGCGCGTCCACGGTCCTGCCGCCGAAATACGGCAGCACCGCCGACTCCACCTTCCCGAGCAGCTTCCGGTAGTCCACGCCCCTGCCTCCTTCACGCCACCTTCAACAGGGGCGTGCTCATCACACGGTCCACCCAGCCGGACTGGCGGGCTCCCGCCATGCGCGGCGCATCCATCAACGTCTGGAGCACCCGCGGCACCTGGTAGGGGTCCGCGAACTGCCCCACGCTCACCTCGCTGAACGGCACGCCCAACTGCGCCGCGCCCGTGCGCACCGTGTTGCCGCGCGCACCCGCCACGCTCACCAGCATCGCCATCGCCGCCACGGTGTAGCCGCACGCGTGGAAGGCCTTGGCGAACTGGTCGCCTGCCTCGCCCGCCTCGTCACCCACCACCATCACCACCAGCTTCGCCTCCGCCGGGATGCGCACGCCCGCGCGGTGGAGCGCGTGCACCGCCGCCCCGTGCACCGTGCCGCCCGACGCCTTCATGTCGGCCAGCATGTGCTGCACCGCCGTGCGGTTGGCCGCCTTGGGCTTGAGCACCGTGCCCATCGTGTCGAACGCCGCCACGTGCAGCTTGTCCATCGGGAAGCCCGCGAGGATGCGCGACAGCGCCTCCTTCGACTGCTCGATGGCACCCTCCATCGACCCCGACTTGTCGATGAGGAACATCACCCGCACGTCCATGTCCGCCGTCGCCTGCGCCACCGCGTGTCGCGCGGCGTTGTCGCTCGCCTCCTCCAGCTTGCGGCGCAGGTCCTCGCCCCGGACGTTCTTCGCGATGTTCAACGAACGCTGATCCGTGGCGCGCGACACCGCCCGCTCCCAGCGCGCCTTCACGCTCGGCTCTTCCATCAGGCCCAGCTCCTCCAGCGTGGGCGTCATCAGCCGCAGGTCGCGGTCCGACAGCGACGGCAACAGCGTCGCCAGGATGGCCGGCGTGAGCCCCACGTCCTTCGGCAGGCGGCCCACGACCTCCTTGTAGGAGAGGCGCTCCAGCTCAATCCACTCGCAGATCTCCGCCTCGCTGAGCCCGTCGAAGCGCTCGCGCTTCACCAGCGTGAGCCCGTGCAGGCCCACGTCGCGGTGGCCCCCGTCCGCCTGCTTCTGCTTCCAGCCGAGCACCTCGAAGAAGCCCTGCGACATGGGCTTGTAGCCGGCCTTGCGCGCCAGCTTCTTCAGCGTCTCCTTGTAGCCGGCCTTCACCAGACCCTGGAGCATGGGCAGGTTCGCCTCGCGCGCGGCCAGCCACTTGCGCGCCACGCTCTTCCAGCGGCCCATGGGCGGCTTGTGCGACGCGGGGTCACCGAAGCCCGCCTCACGGTTGAGGCGCGCGATTTCGGGCACCTCCAAGAGCTCCGCCACGCGCAGCACCGCCTTGGGCGTGAGCATGCGCGTGGAGCGGCGCACGTAGTGCAGCACCATGGCCTCGCCGATGGCGCGGAAGTCGTCGTCGTGGAAGGCGACCGCGCCCTGGCCGTCGCGCACGGGCAGGCCCGCGTGACCCTGCACCAGCATCAGCGCGCACGTGGCGACCTTCAGGTCGCGCCAGTCCGTCTGCGTCAGCGCGTACGACGCGAAGTGCGCCATCAGGGTGGGGTTCAGGCGGTACAGCTCCAGGAGCTGTCCGTACAGCTTCACCGCCGCGGGCACGAACAGACCCGGCGCCACCTTGGGCCAGCGCGCGCGGGCCTGCGGATGCGCGTGCGCCGCCGCCTCCCAGGTGCCGGACACGTTCAGGCCGGGGCGGTGGTGCCACAGGTGCGCGGAGCCGCCGAGCACCACGTCGAGCAGTCGCTCGGCGGGTCCCCGCTGCGTCTCCGGAAGGGTCGTCTGGGTGCGCGTCGTCATGGCAGTCCCCCTTTCGGGACATCGGGAACACAAGGCAGAGGCATGCCCGGGAGGGGCAGCCAGGGGTGGAAGGGAAAGGTGAGCGCCCGAGTGAGGAAGCCGGAAGGCTGAATTAAGAGTTCAGTGTCGGACCGCCGACGGGCTCCCCACCCTTTCGGGCGGGGAGATGGAGTCGAACCATGGCTTGTGGGGCCTCTTCGGCCGGGCGCTCGAAAGCGATGCGCCCCTGGACGCCTCCTCGGCCGGATTCCTGACGGGGGATTTCCCCAGGCTTTTCCGCTGCTTCCTTCGCCTCCTTGAAGGGCGACGGGGGCCCGTGCTTTTTCTCGAAGAGGGGCGTCAGGAACCCGCAGCGGGACGCGTCGAGGCATTCCAGGTGCTCCCGACTGTCCGGTGGTTCCGGCACGCGGGCGCCCACGACTTCATGGGAGGCTGTCCGCGGATGCCAACGTGGTACCTTGCCGCGCCACATCCCCGCAACCCAACCTCCCGGGATGACGCCCGTCTCGGGACAGCCTCCAGGGCCTTCCGGTGTACGAGCAGCTCACGGATGAGGAATTGTTCGCGGAGGTGTCACGCCGCCGCACCACGGGCGAGCCCGTGGGCAACCCCTTGGGGGCCCTCTGCGCGCGATGGGCGCGCCCGGCCCGCTACGTCATCAGCAGGATTCAAGGCAGCTACGGACGCGGTTCTCCGGCGGACGCCGACGAGCTCTTCCAGGACGCGGTGGGGAAGTTCCTCGACCGGGGCCTGGACCAGTTCCGCGGCGTGTCCGAACAGATGCCGGGCAGGAGCGCGTCTCCCAAGACGTTCTTCCTGCGCATCGTCAAGCACGTCGCCATCGACTTCTACCGGCGACACCGGGAGGAGCTGGCGCCCGCGCCGTCTTCACCCGACGACGTCATGGAAGAGACCCCGTCCGAGGTGGCCCGGGCGGTGGAGGGCGCACGGCGTCGCGAGGAGCGCGCCGAGGCGCAGGAGTTGTATTGGGCCGCCTACGCCAGGCTCCAGCAGGAGCACCCCAAGGAGGCTTCAGCATGGGAGCTGTATCACCACGAGGACGTGGAGGATCACGAGGAATGCGCACGGCGTTTGGACATCAGCGTGGTGAATTCGTACAAGCGCGTCAGTCGCGCCCAGGCATACCTGCGCCTGTACCTGCTCGAATTGCAGCGGGACGGACTGCCGGAAGAGCCTTCGTGAAATCCCTCGGAGGGATGCCGTCCTCCGCCCCGCGCGGGATGCCGCGATGAAGGGCGACGCGCTGTCCCGCTACCAGGCCCGTCAAGCGCGCCTGGCCGCGGGTCCCGCTCCGGTGGGCGAGCTGTTGGAGGTGGTGGGGGACGTGCTCCGCCGGTCGGACCGGCTGGGCACCGAAGGGGTGGAAGAGGCCCTGAAGTCGCTGGGCCGCGCGGAGCTGGAAGCCTGGCTGCGCGCGCAGAAGCCCCAGGCGCTCCAGCCGCTGCTGCTACGGGCCGCCGAGGAGTCGATGGAGGCCGCGCTGGGCGAGGAAGGTGAGGAGGCCGAAGTGTGGCGCGCCTCCGCGCTGGAAGGACTCTCCGCCCGCGACCGGGCCGCCTCCGCCGCCCGCGCGCTGGTGACGTGGGAGATGCTGAAGGGCCCGCTGGAAGGGGATGCTGCCGCCGCTCGCGAGCGCTTCCTCGGGGCGCTGGGCTCCCTGGACACCGCGCTGCGCCCCCGGGCGCGCTGGTTCATCCCCCTCAACGCCGAGCGCCGCGCCGAGCGCGACCTGTTGGATCCCGTGGAGCGCCCCGGCGCCTGGTGGTTCTCCGCGCGGGCCGGCTGCGACGACCTGCTGGCGTCCTGGACGGGCAAGCCCCTGAAGGACACCGAACACCTGAAGGACTGCGCCGGTTGCCGCGCGGACCGGGCGGAGACCGCGGTGGTGGACATGCCCCCCCGGCGGCACCTCACCGCCGAAGAGCTGTGGCGCCTGGACGCGGGGGAGATGGGCCGCGAAGAGAAGGCGCGCGTGGAGGCCCACACCGCCTGGTGCGGCGAGTGCGCGCAGGCCGTGCTGGCGCTGGAAGAGGGCGACACCGCCATCGAAGAGGCGCTGGAATTGGAAGAGGAAGGGCTGTCCGCCCCCCGCGCGGCACGGGACTCCCGCGCGGACGCGGCCCGGCGCCCGGGCGCGGCCCGCCTGCCGGAGCACCGTGAGGTGCTGGAGGAGCGGCGCGACTTTCGCGTGGTGCTGGTGCGCGAGCGTCAACGGGTGAGGCTGCTCGTGCAGCCCCTGGGCACGCGCGCCGTGACGGCCGCCGTCTTCCTGTCGCCGGGGCGTCCGTCGCTCAAGCCGACGCAGGGACCGGAGGGCTTGTCCTTCGACCTGTCCACGGCGCTGGCCACCGGCGCGCACGCGGCCCACCTCACGGTGCAGGCCGGACAGGAGACGCTGGAGCGCGACTTCGCGTTCTAGCCGTCGCGGGAAAAGGCGGGCCGGGGGGAGTCTTCCCACCGGCCCTTCGCCCTTCGTGGCCTGTTACTGACGCTGGGAGGGCGGGATGTAGTTCTCGTGCTCGTCGTAGGACTGCCTGGAGCGCACCGGCGGGTGGAGCTTCATGGTCTGCGGCGCATCCGCGTCGCTCCGGAAGCCCGCGGACAGGAAGGCCGCCACCAGCTGCGTCAGGGGCGGCCTCGTGGCGAGCGCCACGCCGCACACGTCCAGCCGGTCCTCGACGTACCTTCCCCGGATCTGCACGTAGGCGTTGCACCCCTTCTCCGTGGAGAGGGTGGGGTCGCGACGCAGGTTGCGCTTGAGGGTCCCCCAGCGCATCTCGAGCGAGTCCGCGCTGAGCCGCACGAACACCGGCGAGCCTCCCCAGGTGCCTTCAATGAGGGTCGCGACGCCACCAGCGCGCACCTTCACCGCGAGGTCGCGCACCTCATAGGCGCCGTTCACCTCGATGCCGTGCTCGAAGAGCTCGTCGCCGAAGGAGCCCTTCCACGTCGAGCCCGTGCCGCGCACGAGCGGCGTCTTCGTCTCCACGCGCTGGCTGTCGAACCAGAATTCGCCCACCCGGCCCAGGGGCATGTTCTTGCGGCCCCAGAGGGAAGCGGACTCGTCCAGTCCCTGCGGCCCGGAAGGCAGGGGCTGCTGCGCGGCGCTGAGAAGGTCCGTCGTCTTCACCGACGCGTCCACCGCTTCGAAGCGCACGCCATCCAGCCACGCCTGGCCCGCGCCGCTCATGATGAGGCCCGCCATGATGGTGGTGGCCTCCCTGGGCACGTCCAGCACCACGTCGTAGCGCTTGCAGCCGTGGGTGCCCACCAGGGCGCGCGACTGCATGTTGTCGAAGGCGAGCGGCTGCTTGGGGTCCGCTCCCTCCACGCGCATCCACAGCCCAGCCCAGCCCTTCACGTCCTGGTGGCGCACGGCGGCGGTGAAGCGCAGGCGCTTGCCCAGGAAGTCCTTCGCGTTGAAGGCCTGCATGAAGGTGCCGAAGCTGTCCGTGGCCTGGGTGCGCGAGCGCAGGAAGGCGCTGCGGCTGCCCTCGCACGGGGCGCTGGCGTCCACGCCCGCCTCGTAGTGCTGCGGCGCGCTCTCCGTGACGTACCAGCCCTGCGGCAGCTTCGATTGCGTGGCGCTGGGCGTGGTGGCGGGCAGCCCCCCCGAGGCGGCCGGCGGCCCTGTGA